>JAZONA010000077.1:0-51881 GCA_045654265.1 Faecousia sp. | reverse complement strand
TTTAAGGGGAGCTGGCAAATGCGGAGCATTTGACTGAGGGGTCTGCGCGCCAGCAAAAAGAATGCCTTTTCTCTTGCGGTTCCCAAAATTCATTATGGCTTGGAGCGCCTATGAATTTTGACCGCTGCGCCACCCTCGCTTCGCTTAATCCACCATAGTTGGCGCTTCAGCGACGATGCAGCGAGGGCCACATAAAAAAATTAAAGTAGCAGATTTCGGTCTGCTACTTTTTTTGGTAAATTGGAATTTGGCAATTTGTTTTTTGTAGGGGCGAGCATCGCTCGTCCGTGTGGTCATACGCCGCAATTCCATCGGACGGCCAATGGCCGCCCCTACTACACAGTTCGCAAAATTGGAATTTGGTTAACACATTCGTTATTTCTTCGCAACTACAATGGGTTGGTAGAACCCTGTTTCTTCGGGGAACATCCATACCACTTCGCAGCATCCGTTTGCCATAAGTAAGTCTGTCATTTCCTGTCTGCGGGTGGCTCTGTATTCACATTCAAATTTGCTCACTTGCAGGGAGTCCTCGTCATCAACGATATACTGGATTAGCCGATAGTTATCGCCTTCCCAGGTCCATGTTTGAAAAGAAACTCTCTGCCCTTTTGCTGTTTTGTGAATATAGGGAGGGGAATAGGGAGGCTTGTCCATAAGCAGGGCATCATAATCCCGAATGCTGGCAACAAACATACCGCCATCCTTAATCTGATTTACGATGCTCTTGATGGCAGATGCCAAATCATTACCGGTAAGCATATGGGGTAACGCATTATCCATAGCAATCACAACATCAAACTGCTCAGCAAAAGTTTCCGACAAAGCACAAAAATCTGCATTTACAAACCGAATCTGTACATGATTTTGGGCTGCTCTTTCTCTTGCTTCAGTCAGTGCGCCTTCGCTGATATCGGAAGCGGTCATATTATATCCCAGAGTGGCAAGGCCGATTGCCTGTGTTCCGATTCCACAAGCACAATCCAAAATACGGGCGGATTTATCAAAGCCATTTCCCACAAACAGGCGATCTAGAATGATTGCCTGTTCCTGTGTAGTGGCTTGCCAATCCTGAAATAGTTTGTCGTATTGTGAAGCTAGGTTATCGTAAAAGTTTTGGGTGATACTCATCTCGTTATCTCCTAGTTAAACTCAAATTATCAAACGCAGGCAACTGAAAAATCATGATCCGTTCCCGGGGATCTTTCCCCTTAAACAGATCGTCACATTCTATTTCGTCGTAAAACTCCAGCTCGTCCACGGTCATTAAATAAGAGATATACTCGTCTGCCGGATAGTAAAAGAACAAAAAGATTTCTCGTGGATTTTCGTAATAGGATTCGATAATCCGTGCCATCACTTTGTGAAGGATCTCTGCAGAAAAGGGATTGAAGAAATAACACCGATTCACATCCGCCGGCACTACATATTCTTCCGCTCTGGTCAGCACAAATTCTGCCTTTGCTTTTGCGGTCTTTTGATTTTCCTGCGCACCGGCGTAAATATGCTCATCGTATTCGATGCCGAAGGTCTTGGCCTTTGTCCGATAGGACAGAAAGAACCCCACACGCCCTTTTCCACAGCCATAGTCCAAAACCACATCTTCCTTGCCGAAAAAGCCACTATCGGCTAACCGCTCCAACACGCAATAGGGCGTCGGTTCGTATGGGTGATGATATTGATCGGCACCCGTTTCATCCCGACCGATTGTATTGATCCGCAGAGATAAATCCCATGCATTTTCGTTATCTATCATTCTACACCTCTCCACGGGCTCATTTACACGCCTCATCCGGCTGTTGGCCATCGTGGGCCGGCCATTTGCATTCGAAGTGCATGCCGTAGGTGGAACACTCGATGCAATAGTCGTCCTCCCGGCGACTGAGCCGGTACCACATGGACTTGACGAAGGCATCGATGGCGGTGATCTTTACTTTTTTCACGGCATCATACTTCCTGCTTCTTTGCGATGACGAACCACGTGGTACCGGAGTTATTGGTTTCCAGCAAGCGGTCAGCGCATCTGATGATTTCAAAGCCGGACCGGCGGAGCAGGTCGCAGATCAGTTCCGGGTCGTGGATGGTTTCACGGATGTTTTCCTCAAACTGCAGGTTGCCGTTTTCGTAGACCCGAATTTTCAGGTTGACCTGCTTGTCCGCTGGCCTAGTCATCTGGAACCAGACCCGAATGGTGTCGGAAAAATCCATCTCGAAGGGCTCGCTGGTAGACACCTCATTTTCGTTGAGAATGTCGAAAATGAAGTAGCCCCCAGGGCTGGTATAGGCGTACACATTGCGGAAGATCCGCTCCACATCCGCTAAATCCGCAATATGGTTCAGCGCATCGCCGGTGCAGGTCACAAGGTCAAACTGTGTTTCCGGTCGGTAGGTAATCATATCCGCCACATCGTAGTGGATCTGCGGGTTCCCCTGCCGCGCAATGTCGATCATGCCGGCAGAAAAGTCCATCCCCGATGCCTGAATGCCGCTTTTGTGTAGGATTTCGCACAGAATGCCCGTACCGCAGGCCAGATCCATAGCATTCCGTGGCTTCACATCATTGCGCCGCAACCATTCCAACAGTTGCTCGCCAAAAATCTCCGGGTAGTAATTCCACCCAAACTCGTTGTAAACTTTGCAAAATACGTCGCTGTACATAGTTTCTCCGTTTCCTAACGCCGCTCAACCATCCCGCCGGTTCATTTCGTCCACAGCCACCCTGTCCTTTGCGGTGATCTCCACCCACGCAGGACGGAAACCGCTCCGGATTGCGTTCCGGACGGATTTAATATTGCACCATTCCGGGCACTTGCAGATATCATGCTTATGAACTTTGTCATTGGTCATGAAATCGCAAACTTCCGCTTCGTTGGTGCAAATCCAAAAAGCATCAGACCGAACTGCCTTTGCCTCGTCTTCGTCCGGGATAATCAATCTATTTTCAGTTCGCCTGTAATCCGATTAATCAATCTCCCTGTTCCAAGTGTAAGAAGTGTAGCGACCGCCGCCGATCTTGATGATCTCTCCGCTCTTGACGAGATCATTCAGCGCACGCTGGATGGTAGTCTGGCTAATGTCCGGGCATTGTTCCATGATCTCTGCCTTTGTGATTTTGCCAAGGTGGTTATGGATGATGTCACGGACACGGTTGGGTTTGCGTGTGTTCTCACTGACGATTTTGACCCGGTCAGAGAATTCCCGGTAAGCTGCAAGAATGACACCCAACTGATAGATTACAAAAGGAATGTAGTTATTTTCCTCTTCGTTCCAACCAATAGAACTCTCCTGCAAATCATCGTAGTAAGCGTCCTTAGTGCGCTCGATCAGCTTTTCAATACTGATGTACTTGCTCACATGATAACCGGCACGGGACAGAAGAAGCAGCGTCAACAGACGGCTCATACGGCCGTTGCCATCATTAAAGGGATTGATGCAAAGAAAATCCAGAATAAATACCGGGATCACCAGCAGAGGATCGTACTGTCCATGATTGCAAAGAGCGTTGTATGCCTGGCACAACTGTTCCATTGCCTCGGGAGTTTCCCAAGCAGCTACCGATTGAAAGCGGATGCGCTTGTTGCCTTGGGTATCTTCCTCGCTGATCACATTATCAGAAGATTTATAAGCACCGCCGATGCTCATACCGCTAAACTTATACAAATCCCGATGAAGCTGCAGGATCATACTAGGCTTCACGGGGATGTACGCGTAGCTCTCATGGATAGTAGCCAGCACATCACGATAACCGGCGATTTCTTTCTCACTGCGGTTGCGAGGAGTGGTCTTATCCTTGACAATCTTCTGCAATCGCTCATTGGAAGTGTAGATGCCCTCAATTCGGTTGGATGCTTCCGTACTTTGAATCCGAGCAATCTCAATTAAATGGGTCAGATCATCCTCCTGCACTTTTGCACATTCGCCCTTGTGCTCATGGATCTGCGCCAAAAGATGTACAACTTCCGGTGTCAGGAGCTTATTATATATTTTTTCATAGTTATAGTTACGCATAGAATTACCCCACCTTAGAAGTATGTTTTTATTATATGTGTATTATTGTCACTCGTCAAGCCAATTTAGTCATTTTCTCAAAAATGACTAAATTGAACATCCCAAACAGCAAATTGCCGTCCGGGATGTTTGTTAAAAAAACGATAGTGTAATATGTGCTTTCCATTGCAGAAATCAGCAACTGCAGGTTGGTTGCGCTGGCATAGAGGATGGTTGTATTCTCAGGGAGTTTGCTATAGATATGTTGCGCATGAGTTTATGGGATGAGGGGCCGGTCCAATAGAATACAGCGGTTGCATTGATAATAGGAAAACGCTTGAATTGATCACCGGTGATGAAAGACCACTTTGAAAACTTGCGACGCAAGTTTCTCAGTCATATTGGGGTAGCCACCCAGAAAGAGGTCACCTTTCTCAGGTAGGCTTGTCTTACTCATCGGCAAACGATTCGCCGGGTCTAATAAGAAAAATATCCACTACCTTTCCCTCCTTTATGAGATACTGTTATTTCTTATGATCTGAGTCCTTTATTGCTTATTCCGTTTAGGAATAGCTTCAGGGATAAAATGACAATTTTTCCAAGATGGCGGTTGATTTTCTTGTCGAAAATAACTATAATATTACCAACTATTCCGAGATCAGTGGAGGCCGCCATGAATTTTGATTGCTTTGCACATTTAAGAGTTGAGAATAATTATCTGGCTACTTGTCTGGATGCGTGTTACGAGGCCGAGCGCAATGTCCGGACACGCCCTCGCAATACCGCCATTGAAGCACGTCGTGCCATCGAGAATCTGTTTATGCATCAATCCAAGCTCCACGGACTGAAGCCCCGTAATTTAGCCCAGAGCATTCAAGACAATTGCGACGCATTGGAAAATAACAGCGAAATCGTCCGCCAAAAAGCAGATTCGATCCGCAGATGCGGCAATAAAGCTGTCCACCCTGAAACCGGCAAAAAAATCAGTCAGGCTGAAGCTCTGTCCTATCGTGCCAGCGTGGACGCTGCCACAAAAAAGAATATTGAAGACGCCATGGGCATCGTTAAGGGTCTTTTTGAGTTATTGGCGCTGCTCTATGGGAATCCGGAGAATCGAGAGTTTCGCACTGAGGACGTCCCCTTTGATCATTTCATAATCGACAGGCCGATCACCTCCCCCTACACATACGCCCGTGAGGAATATTTTGTCCATCAGAATGTAGGATACCGGACATATTTTTACCTGCAATGTCTATCCTTGCAGGACGAAGTGGAGCTGGAAGCACGTCGATTGGAGGCAAGTCAGCGTCTGTATGAGAATTTCAGCTTCAACAGACGAATCGCCTTGCCGAATATGGAGATTGCGCTCCCCCTGAAGTCCGACAGAAAACTGATGCTCTATCAAGCAGGTCCTCAAGCCATGCTGCTCAGCGAGCTTAATAAGCCCCTGACCATAAAGCAGGCTATGAAACTGGGCATGGATATTGCCGATGCTCTGCTGCAGCTCAAAGCATTGGGTATGCATCACCGCAACATTTTCCCCGGCGCGATTCTGCTGAACAAAGTAATGGACGACAACTACGAAGCCCTGCTGCTAAACCTGCAAACCAGCAAAATTTTGGACAGCGCCGTTACAGTCAACACCCATCTGGCGGCCACCTATGACCAAAATCTTTACATCCCAAGCTTTTTAAAGCTTCCGGAGATCTCCGGTTCCGATTGGGAAAAAGTCGACGTCCATGCGCTGGCGCGTGTGGTACTGTTCTGCCTGAATCCCAAACTGGCTTATGCAACCTCCGTCAGCGCTTTTTCCATGTACCCCAAGCTGCAATTTTCCAAGCAGCTGCGTGAACTTTATTCCAAGCTGTTTTACCGTGATCCAAAAATGAAACTGGTTCCCTCTGTAGAAGAACTAAAGGAGCTGTTTAAACGTGAATACGACTTGTATAACGAATCCCAAAACCAGAAAAACCTATAGCGCCAAAGTCCCGGTACACGAAACCGGTCTGGTTTGGTGCGGTACCGGTCAGGACGAGGCAGAAAATTCCATCTTTTTAAAATTGATCCGCTATGGCAATGCCTTTCCAAACCAAAAGCAAGCCCTCAAGGATGCCCAAAACGAAGCGGAAATTCTGCTCAACGCCGGCAGATGCACGGACCGTGTCCCCCGCCTCCTTGACCATTGGAACAACAAGGAGCAGCAGACCTATGTGCTGGTGATGGAGAAAATGCAGGGCGTCACCCTGCGCCAGTGGATGAAGAAACGTCCCCTCAAACCGCAGGACCCCGGCTACCCTGCGGTGCTTCGGGTGCGGTGTCTGATTTTGCAGCAAGTGGCAAAGATCCTCCAAACCATCCACGCAAAGATCCCCAGTATCAGCCATTTGGATCTCAAGCCGGAGAATATTATGATCTGGCTGGATCCGCAGCACAGATGGCAGGTCGGCCTTGTGGATTTTGGAACTGCAGCTTTGGATCATACCCTGGGAACCGGTACCGACGGCTATCAGGCTCCGGAAAGGCTCACCCGTATGAATACCATTATGGGCTCCGGGGAATCAAAGGATGTTTTTTCCCTTGGGCTATTGTGGTATGAGCTACTGACCAATATTCCCCAAGAGGAGCTATCCGGTCTGTTCCTGCCGGCTTGGGATGCACCCCAATGGGAAGAACGCCCCACGCTGCCGCCTCAGGTTCTGGCTGTCAAGCACGGAAACGACTACCAGGAGCTGTTTGAAAAAATGACCGCATTTACCCCTGATAAACGCCCCCGTTTGGAGCGGGTGATCAAAGACATTCCCACGAAGTAAATATCGACAGAGAGGTAATGCTTATGTCTAAAACCATTCGCGATCTGTTTACAAAGGAAGAATGGGAACTTTTCGGGATGAAAACTGCCGTGCAGCTACAGCAGATCTCGGAGCTGGAGCTGCCGGAGCAGATGGAAGCGGAGGTGCCTGACCATGACGTATGAAACCCTCCAATTTCATCCGAAACAGTATTACAAACTGGAAGAACCCCTGAAAATATACGTCAATGTAGGCTACCCACGAAACGGCGATGATTCCAAGAGTGCCGCCAAGGTGACTCCGGAGCAATATAAAACGCTGCGTGAGGCGCTGGCGAAGCGGAAAATCCCGCTGATCTTTTCCGCCAGACCCTATCGAACCAACAACGGCAACTACTGGGCCTACCATTTGCAAATGCCGTTTTTCTCATTGCGGATCAATGAAGGCAGCGGAAGCAACATCAACCTGGCTGCCTCTAATTTCCGTGAAAGCGAAAACGGCAGAAACCCATACTACAGCCGGCGCACGGATCCTATGTTTTTGCTGGAGGCTGCGAAGGGTATCTACTTAGTTCACCAAAGTGAGTCCTTTTTCATTTCTCCCCAGGAAGGCACCTGCGAAAAGGTGTCCAGCGAGGAGCATTTGGACTGGGACATGGACTCCAAAGCCTATCGTGGCATGATTTCCGCCATGGAAAGCTATTTCGGCGGTGATGATGAGTATGTGCTCTCTCCCCATGTGTCGGACAAAATGCGAGAAAATGTATTGGAGCCTTTTGAACAGTACACCGAAAAGGAGCATGAATTTGAACTTCGGCAGGTGGACTTTACCAAAGGCGTGAAATACACCGACTGGGAAGCCGGTAGAGTTTCCAGCGGCAAGAAGGCCAGCTTTATCCTTTATTCCTGCGACCCCTCTGCCGATCCGGAAGATTGCATTTTAGCCGTAGGCCAGCGGGTGGTCATATACAGAAACGATCAAAGCAGTACCGGTTTGGTGGGTCTTCTGGTGGAGATCGACACCGAATCCCGGGATGGTGTGCTGTTTACCTTGGAATTTTACCGCCAGTTTGACACAGATATGCTTCCCAAGGCAGGTTATCTGTTTGTCCACCAAAACGATACCCAGCGCAAGATCCGCAAGGCAGTTTCCCGCAGCATTCACATTGGCAAAACCCCTGCGCATTATATGTATAAAACCTTTCACGATTATTCGGTGAGAGGTTATGAGCCGCTGGAGGAGCATCCTCTGCTGGTGTCTTTTTTGCACCAGCGTATGGGGCAGCAATATCCGCCCAATCAGATGCAGCTGGAAGCCATCGTAAAAGGCATTATGACCGAGGATATGCTGCTGGTGCTGGGTCCTCCCGGCACTGGTAAGACCACCGTCATTGTTTCCTGGGTGGAGTATTATATCTCACAGGGAAAACGGGTTTTGGTTTCTTCCCAAAACAATTCCGCTGTGGATAATGTGCTGGAACGCCTCGGAGAAAACAAAAATTGTGAAATTGTCCGTTTGGGTCGTGAAGAGAAGATTCAGGAAAACTGCAAGCGGTTTATTCCCTCCCGGCGGATCGAAACCATGCGCAATGCCTGCACCGAAAACCAGGCTCGTCTGCTTGACCAGATTGAGCGTGACCGGAAGCAGATCGACGCTTATGTAAATGCGCTGCAATCGCTGCTGACCATGCTTGCAAAACGGGACGCATTGATCCGGAATATGCAGGAAACCAGCCGAGCCATGACGCAGTATGCCCAGACGGTGGCAAGCTGCCATGACGCTGTGCTTCGTATCCGCAATGAACTGGATGGGTACCGCTCCAAAAATGAGCGTTACGGCATTTTCCTGGAAGAGAGCCTGAAGAAAAATGTATTCATCCGTCTTTTGCAAGCACCTCTGCGTCGCTTTGCCAAAAAGCGTATGCGGAAGGGACAGATTTTCATCGAAGAAAACGAGCTTCGTTTGTCCCAGGAAGAGCAGGAATACGCCAAGGCCGTAGGGCTTATTGCCTCCCTTTTGAAGCAGGTGCGGCAATCCAGCTTGATGAGTCAGTATTCTCAGGTCATTGCCCTCATCAGCGACCTGCATAAGCAAATTCTGAAAGGAACCGAGGATACGCCCCGGTTGGTACCCGTCTTTGAAAGCGAGCTGCGCTACTTAACTTACACGAGGCAGCTTCGGCCGGATCTGAACGATCCGAATTTCGTTCAGAGCGAGCTGGATCGGATGGAAAGTGTCCGCATCAGCGCAGAAAAGATTCTGGAAGCCTCCCGCCATTGGGTGGAGACCGCTCTGCAAACGGATCGCAACGATATTTTTGAAGAGATCCTGCTGGATGCTTGTCAAGTGGTTGGTGCCACCTGCATCGGCATTAACGCCAATAAGCAGTTTGCGGATGTGGATTTTGATGTGACGATCATCGACGAATCCGGTCAGATCCAACTGCATAACGCTCTGGTGCCCATGAGCCGAGCGCCTAAGACATTAATGCTGGGCGACTACAAGCAGATCCCTCCCATCGTCAATGATGAGATCGTGGCATCCTGCGAAAACGATGAGATCCGTACAGATTTATTCAAGCAAAGCTTCTTTGAATTTTTGTTCCGTCAAATGCGGGAACGGGAAACCAAACGCTTACTGGACAACGCAAAAAAATGGTTGACTCCGGGTCAGGATGACACCGAAGAAACACCCACGCAGCTGGCGCAGAAAAAGCTTCTACAGCCTGTGGCTGATACCTACGAAGGCAAACCCATTGAGCACAAGTATCTGGACGAAGACGGGACGGAATATTCCCGATATTCCAGCCGTTACACCCCGGAGCAGGTAGAAGAACTGATTCAAAAAATCACAAATGACAGAAAGAAAATAGTCAATCTGAACAGCCAATTCCGTATGCCCGGAAATATCTCTGATGTGATCTCTGAGTGGTTCTACGAAAGCAACTATTTCTCCAGCTACGACATGAAGAATTTCAAAAATGTTGTACCGCATACGGATCTTCCTCTGGTATTGGTGGATACTTCGGCGCTTCATAATCGCTTTGAATCCCAGCCGGAAAGTAAGATGGGCTATCAAAATACAGCAGAAGCCGATCTGGTGGCGGACATTCTGGAGGCTGTGCTGCAGGGCATGAGCGAGGAAGAACAGCTGAAATACCGGCAGGCTTTGGGAAAGCGGTTGGGCATTATCTCTGCCTACGGCGCTCAGGTGCGCCACATCCGGCAAAAGCTTTGCTCCCGTCTGGACTTCAGCAATACCGAAGCTTCCACCTGCGTAGCCTCTTTGGATAGCTTCCAGGGTCAGGAACGGGATCTGATCATTTACAGTCTTACCCGAAGTGACCGTAAAAATCCAACAGCTGCCCGTGTCGGCTTTTTGAAAGAGCTGCGCAGACTGAATGTTGCCTTCACCCGGTGTAAAAAGCAGCTTGTGATTATCGGCGATTTCTCCTATCTGCAAAGCTGTCTGTATGTGAAAGACGATGCTCAAGAGGAACCAATGCCCTGCGTGAACACAGAGGACAATGTGATCGAGCAGCTGCATATCAACCAGTGCGCCGTCTGCGAACGGGATTGCGAGCGTCGCTTCTCCCGGTTCTTTAAGCTGCTGATGCAGCATGTGCAGGCGGATCCCCCTGCCGGAAATCTTCTGGATGCAGCGCAATTCAAACAGATCCTGAAAGGAGGCCATAGCAATGATTCATAAACTAAAAAATACCCAATGGCTTCAGGATCTTCAGCGATTTATGGAGAATTTTGATACGCCGCCGTCGCTGGAGCTGGAATACTTCCATCCTATGCAGCTTCCGGTAGTCATCACCGAGGCTTCTGTGCAGATGCGTACTGTGCAGGATTACAGTGTGTTGTCCCTGCTGATCCTGCGATTGTTCGATGCCGGCATTCGGGATCCTTTGGCGATTCAGAGCATATCCGGCATGACCTTGCAAACGGTCAATGCTTATATCGAAAAAGAAAAAATCCTGCTGGAGCATATCGACCCCAAAACAGAGCAGCTGACCCAGTTGGGTCGGCTGACTCTGGAAGCCAACCAGAATCTGCAGGGCCGCGAGGCAAAATCCCATCAGCTTTACAATTGTGTGATTCGCATCCACATTGATCCGTTGACCGCCTCGCTGATTCCGCAGTATCTGGAACGGGAATGGGGAGATAATATCACCCCCAACGAGGAAGCAGGAGATTTCATCCTGCCGCGGAAAGATGCGCCCACCGATGAAACCTTTTTGGAGGAACTCAACACCCGCCTGCTCACAGATATCAACGCCCGTATGGACGAGCATGTTTACTGCGATACCGTAAAAAACGGCGATATTCTCAGCAGCGTCAACAAATTATGCCCCATTCGCGTGTTCTTTCGGTGGGGATATTTGGCAAAATTCCGGGGTATGCGCTATCCCATGGTGGTTTACTCCGGAAAGCGATCCGTCACCAATGTGAATGCGGATAGTGTTGCCCAGGGTGTGCAAACAACCTTCGTGGTGATGCCCATTGCGATTTCCAAGTGGGATCATGACTATCTGGCAGCAAACGGAGTCTCCTTTCACAAAGTGTTGCAGCGCAGCAACGAGTGTTTTGATCCGCTGTTGGAAATTGTCGAAGGCCGGGAAATGACCATGCCTTCGGAGCAGCTGGAGGATGAAGCCGCTTCCATCGAGGAAGAGGAAATCGAATCTCTGGCAGAGCCGGATTGGGACGATGCGCCCCCGGGTACGCCCATTTCACCAGAAGAAACACCTTCTGATCCGGAAAACTCTGAAGAAGATACCGGGCAA
The DNA here is from genome assembly GCA_045654265.1 of Faecousia sp. Taxonomy (GTDB): domain Bacteria; phylum Bacillota; class Clostridia; order Oscillospirales; family Oscillospiraceae; genus Faecousia. Next base: position 40,313 of record JAZONA010000077.1, on the reverse strand, counting down.
GAAGAATAAGCAGGGGGTGATCCGTCATGTCTGAAAACGTGAAATATCTTGACAAAGCCATCACTTCCTGGAAATGCGGCTGTCGACCGGAATCCATGCAAGTGGGTCTTGCCCACAAAACCTGCCCCTATTGCCGCAAAACCATCCCCCGGGACGTCTGCACGCAGGTGTATCTGCAAGTCTTGCGTGAGCTGAAGGCAGAAACCCTTCAAATAGAATCCGACCGATGGAACCGGACAAGCAGAATCACTTCGAAATGTAAGCCCTATTTCATCGTGCTGGGCTGCCTTGCCATCACAGGGTGGATTGTATTGCTTTTTGTATTGGGGATACGCAACACCCCTGGTGTCAGCGAAAAGCTACCGGATCTGCTTCAGGTGTTCCCCATGCTATGGCAAAAGCTTTTGATGGCAGGAAAATCCCTGCTGGGTAACTTCTATGAATTTCTGCAAAGCGTCCGCTGGAGGACGTTGCTGGAAAAGCTACAGGAGCTGCATCTGGAAGTGCTGTTTGACAGGCTGAAATTGCTGGCAGGTACTGCCGTAAAATTAATCGGCCTGACCTTGGAGCGGATCGTTGATCTATTCCGACTGATTGGTTCCTTTATTTCTTCATTGCTGTCGTAAGGAGATAATGATATGTATTTCTTTGAACTTAATCCTAATTTAGAGGGTATTCTTGCCATTACCGGCATGGTTTTTGGTTTGATCTCCCTGATTTTGTTGTGGATCTATATGATCGGCGCTGTACGGAAAGCTACGGTACCGGATTATTCTGATTTTCGGATCAATATCAATTTGGCCTACCTCTTTTCCATACTTTTGTTGGGCTTTATTTGTCTGACAGGCTCTTTGCACATGGTGGCATTTTCCCAAAATCTTATGATCATTCAATTGATCTGCTGGATAGTCACCGCAATCGGCGCAATTGTGATGCTTGCTGTTAGCGGTCAGCAAAGAGCGTATACAAAACCTGCGCTGAGTGCCAGCCTGATTAAATTGGCACTGACTGCTTTGGCTATTTGGATCTTTGCCTAACTGGAGGGATATATATGCCATCGGTTGAAAAACTGGTGCTGCGATATGTGGTGCCCTTCTCCTTTTCCGGCAGCTATCAGAAAATGTTCCTGCGCATGAAAGAAAACAAGGTCTGGAAAATCTGTAGTCTGCCGATTAAGAAGCCTGCTGTCTTTTTCCATTTGTATCAACTGGCTTACAGCAGTGAGGAAAGTAATCACATTGGCTGCACATGGGAATTTGAACACCGTAACAAACTCCCGCAATTGCGCTATAAAGAATCGGAAGAAGCAGCAGAAAGCAAGTGGCACATTCGCCAGGTGCAGATCCATCTGTTCCATACCAATGTAGGTCTGCTTTGGTACGAACTGGAACCCCTGGAGGCTGCGCCCGATCCGGACAGCCTGATTCTGATGCAAAACCGCTTCAAGGAGTGCAGCTATACCGACGACTATTTTACCGTCTTTCATCGGGGCAGCAGCAAGGATGATCCCGGCAGCTATGGCGCTTTTAACGCCGCAAAATGGTTGGCCGGTCTGCTGAACCCCTTGGGCCGCATCACCTATCTGAACGGCAGCTGCAAAAAGCAGGACGAAATTTGCCCGGATCGGGCATTGATCTTTAACTATGTGCTACTGGAGTCCCCAAAAACTGTTCCCTATGGGCAATTGCAAACATACGCATTCCGGCTGGCCAATGGCTATAACGAAAAGTATCTCCCCTCCCCTCAGGCACTGGCGCAAAGCATCCAGCCTTTTGAGGATGTCTGTATGTATGCCTGCCGGGGCGGATGTGGCTACTATGCGGTGGTAAACGAGGAAAACAAGCGCTTCTTTGCCGGAAACTTTGATGAAAGCATCCGAAAAGAGTACTTTTTCCTATATATTCTTACCCTTTACCAGTCTTATAGCCTACTGCATTTTTCCATGCGTTGCGCATCGGAATTCACCGCAGACCCTCTGGCTTACAATCGCGAGGATTTAGGTGGCCAGTTGGATGTATTTGTGGCAGAGCTGAACGCCTTTTTGATGAAGGGTATGCACAGCTCCGTCAGTAGCGTACAGCATCATAATGATTTCTATCAGTATCTGCGTACCCGTATGATGATTCAGGAAGATATCGAAAGCCTGAAGATTGGCACGGAGGCTCTGGCGCAGATTCAGCACGCACGGCGTGAACACGAGGAACGCTTGCTGCGAGAAGCGGAAGATGCCAAGGAACGCGCCCGTGACCGCCGGCAAAACATTGCCCTTGCAATTCTTTCGTTGTTTTCTTTGTTTGCGGTGTTCATGGATCTGAACACGCTGATCGATACGCTGTTCAGTACAGACATCAAGCTGGTGCTGCAACAGCTTCTGAATGGCGACATTCAGGTAATTGCGCAGCTGGCGATCCATGTTTTTGTGCTGGCGATAGCCATCGTCTGTGTTTCTCTGTTGGTCAGCAGCTTCCGCACCAACCACAAAGAAAAGCCTGCAAGAAAATCATAACTGAACTTCGCCCTTCCTAACTGATAAAAAAGCCATCCAATCTTACGCAAGATTGGATGGCTTTTATTTTCTTAAAACAGCGTTGCAACGCCTGCGATGCCGGCGGCGATGAGAGGGTGAATCAGGAGGGTAGCAATCCACTTAACGATTTTCGTTTTCATAGGGATGTAGGGTCTTAGATCCTCCGTGCCGGGAATGATCCAAGCTTTGGTTTTCTCTACCCAATACCAGTCAATAAAGAAACGATCAAAAATGCCCATGATCCACAGAATCACCGACATCTGCCAGAAGCCAGCCCAAAAGCCGGAAGCGCCGTTGATGCCGTATACCATCAGCGGTGTCAAAATCAGCACCGGGGCGTACAGCGCAATAAACGTAATCACCGTGGCCTTTTTGATTTTGGCCTTTGTGGTAAGCCCCAGTTCTACCACCCGTTGCTGCACGTCATCCTCATAAAACACCACCAGTCCCACCGGGCCATTGGCAATGCCAATAACGCAGATCAGCAACAAAACAAAACACATTACAATGCCTTCGATTACCAGTAACATCATTTTTCCTCCTTATTTTTTGCAGTTCTATCTGAGCTTTGTATTTCTTCCCGGCTTTCGTTCGGGAAAAGGCTGAATTACGCCACTTCCTCACGGGTGATATTGGTCCGGGCGATACCTAGCAGGCGCAGATCCGATTCTCCCTTGGCCACCCACCCTACTGCCTCCCAAGAGAGGTATGCTCTATTCATATCCACATGAAATACTAGCTTCGCCCCAAGCCATCCTACCTTCATTTTTTCTATATTGTAGTTTTTTTCAAGAGAAAAGTAAAGACAGCAATTGACTCGCTGTTGCCCTTCCATTCAACCACAGGTTCAATGACAAGCACACCATCCCGTTATACAATCAAAGCAACTTAAACGAAGGAGTGATCAATCATGAATCTGAAAGAAGCATTTCGCTTTCAAAACAAGCTGCAGCGACTGATGGATGAGGCTGAAGGAATCCTGATGCGGGACAACAATGTGACCAAGGTGGAAAACACCGCCCTGCGGCACAAGGTCAATCCTGAAGCGGAAGACGAAACCACCATAGAGATGCCCGAAACAGAATATGCCAATCAGATTACCGACGTTGCGGTATTCCTGATGTTCCTGCTGGGGGAACGGGAGCGGCTCAGTGCTGCCATTCGTGCGGCAAAACAGAGCATGGCCTTGGACTTCGATGGTGAGGTAAGCCTGAACGCCAAGCGTCAGGAAATCGCCGGCATTTTCCGCCACATGGGTGAAATTCGCAGTTCCGAAAACCTTTACCCCAACGCCGGTATCGGCTATAAATTCAATGCCGAGGGCAATCAGGTCAGCTACCGCTGCGATTTGAAGAAGGTTACCACCATCAACTTCGACCGCAACAAGGTGCGCTCCTACACCTCCTTTCTGAGCAAGAAGGCCGACCAGGTTTCTGCTGAGCTGGACAAATGCATGGTCAACACCGAGGTCAGCTACGAGGCCCCCTTCGATGTAAACGACACCTTTGCAGAAGTTCTCCAGCAACACCTGAGCCAAAACAGCTAGGGCACATTGCCCGGCTGTTTTGGGTACGGTAGGATACGAGAACATTGTGACTGGTTCAGATGCAGATGAACTATAACGCTGCATACTTTTTTGCTGATGCAGATTCTTTCTGTTCGACGAGTATGATCGTTTCCGGAAAATAACCTTCCATCGGTTTGCCCATCCATCAGCGACCACACCACATAGCGCAAATTCCTTTTCTCGATCTTCCTATCTTTCCAACAAACCTCTCCATGGAATTGTTATTTTGAAACAAAAATAGGGGGTTCGGTTGTTTCGATCTATCCTTATCCCATTGGGGATCATGCGGCAAATCGGCGCAACCGAAGAAAATGGTGACATGGACTTGATGTCCTGCCGTATTCAAAAGAGCCGGGCAAAAGCGGTGGGCAGCAGGAGACTTCCTGCTGCCCATTGTTTACGATATTCAGTTTGGGCTTGCAAGGTACCAGGATTTCCTCCATGGGAACATCCAGCAAGGCACCCAGTGCATACAGGTTGTCGACGGTGGGCAAACTCTTGCCCTTCTGCCATTTGTAGATTGCCTGAGGCTCCTCAAAGCCAAACCAGTTCTGCAGGTCACGGACGGTCAGCCCTCGAGCCTTACGCAGACGGACGATATTCTCGCCGGTGGCTGCCAAGTCAATCACGGGAAACATCTTTGCCATAGTGGTTCCTCCATTCTTATGATCTCCAGTACAGAATATCGCATTTTTCTGAATATTTCAACTATAATCTTTACTAAAAAAATGAAAAGCTGCCGATGTTGCCTTGAAAAGCGGGCCCCGGGGCGTGTTGTCCGTTGTGGGCGACGAAGGGTATCCCTACGGCTTGCCCATCGACCACTGGTACTGCAAAAAAACGCAAGCTGTACTTCCACTGCGGCAAATGGGTCCACGAGGCTTGACTTTCTGTCTGCCACCCGATATAATACCCCTAGAATATGGCGCTGCCACCGGGTAGCCAATGCGCGAAGCATTCGTTTCCACATCGTTAGGTCTTAGAAGATGTGGTCGCGGATGCTTTTTCTTTTGGAGGATATATGAAACATTACTTTACAAAAACAGAAATTGCCCTATGGAGTGTGTCCACCATTGCAATCGTGCTGTCCTTTTTTCTATTTGACCGGGGAAATTATATGACCCTGATTGCCTCGATTATCGGTGTTACCTCCCTGATTTTCAACGCCAAGGGCAACCCCTTCGGACAGCTTCTGATGGTGATTTTCAGCATTCTCTACGGCATCATTTCCTTTCGTTTTCGCTACTACGGTGAGATGATCACATACCTGGGCATGACCGCCCCCATGGCGGTGTTCGCCCTCATTTCCTGGCTGCACAACCCCTACAAAGGAAACAAAGCGGAAGTTGCTGTGAACCGCCTGCACCGATGCGAGGTGGGCCTGATGCTTCTTTTGACCGCTGCGGTGACCGTTCTGTTTTCCTACATTTTGCATTATTTTAACACCGCCAACATTGTGCCCAGCACCCTATCTGTCACCACCAGCTTCATCGCGGTGTATCTGACCTTCCGCCGCAGCCCATACTTTGCGCTGGCTTACGCCGCCAATGACGTGGTGCTGATCGTGCTGTGGACGCTGGCCGCCCTGGAGAATATCTCCTACATCTCCGTCATCATCTGCTTTTTTGTGTTTCTGGTCAATGACCTCTACGGCTTCATCAGCTGGCGCAATATGGAGCAACGGCAATCCCAGGGAGAATAACGCGCCTCATTCAACGGGTACCTGCCGTTCATGGGCTCTCTTGACGATGGCCACCACCTCGTCGATACTCTCTACAAAGCCACGCTCTACCCATACCCGTTCAATGGCCTCCACACCCGAGATGATGTAGGCACTGCGATATGGATGATCTTACATCCATATTCGCCACCGACAATGCATCTTCTCCCAGCACGTTATCCCCATTCGGCGGTTTGGTATTCGCCTGCACAAAAAAATAATCGCAGACGCAGAATTGGAATTTCCAATTCTGCGTCTTTGTGATATAATGGTCTTACAATATAGTGAAATGCGCATAAACCCATTGATATACATCAAGCACGTCTCCGTGCCGAAAAAGGAAGCAGCCTATGTCTATTTTATTGCAACTATTCTTAACATTCGCCAAAATCGGTCTTTTTACCTTCGGTGGCGGCTATGCCATGATCTCCATCATTGAAAACATCTGCGTGGAGCGCAAAAAGTGGATCACCCACGACGAAATGATGGAAATCACGGTAATCGCCGAGTCCACCCCCGGTCCCATCGCCATCAACTGCGCCACCTATGTAGGGTACAAAACAGCAGGGCTTTTCGGCTCTATCGTAGCCACAGTGGCCATCGCACTTCCCTCTTTCGTGGTGATTTTGCTCATTGCCACAGTGCTGGATAATTTTCTGGAGATCCCCCTCATTGCTAACGCTTTCAAGGGCATCAAACTCGGCGTAGGTCTGCTGATTTTCTCCGTGGCGCTGAGTATGCTGAAGAAAATGCCGCCCAAGCTCCTGCCCCGGCTCATTGCCGGATGTGCCTGCATTGCCATGCTGGTGATTAATTTCCTTTCGCTGAACATTTCTTCCATCGTGTTGATGCTGATCGCCGGTGCCATCTCCCTGATTATCTTTGCGGCGACGAAGAAAGGCGGTGGCGCGAAATGATGTATTTGCATCTGTTTTGGGAATTCTTCGTTACAAGCTGTTTCACTTTTGGCGGTGCCTACGGCGCAATTCCACTGATCCGGGACATGGTTCTGAGTAACGGATGGCTCACCGAGGAGCGGCTTACCTACATGATCGCCGTCAGCGAAAGCACCCCCGGGCCCATCATGGTCAACCTGGCCAGTTATATCGGCTACCATCAAGGGGGTGTGTTGGGCAGTGCCATCGCCACCTTTGCGGTTATTCTGCCGGCGTATCTGGTGATTTTACTGGTGCTGGGCATTCTGAAAAACACCATTCAGAACCCCTATGTGCAGGCGGTGCTTCGGGGACTGAAGCCCTGCGTCACCGGCATCGTGCTGGCCACGGGTATTTACATGGTATTGCAGAATTGCCTACTCCCTGGCTTTGATCTTCGCAGCATGGTCGTTACGGGCATCCTCGGTGCCATTTTGATTGCCTATCGGCTGATTTTCAAGAAAAAGCTGTCACCGCTGGTGCTCATCGGCCTTTCCGCCTGCCTTGGCATTATCGTATTCTCATTTTGATGCCAGTTAGCTGCCATTCTTTCCTTCATAGAAACGCAAGCATTGATTCATATAAAAACAAGGAGGTTTGCCGGTATGCCCTTTGAGATTGTAAGAAATGACATCACCAATATGCGTGTTGATGCCATCGTCAACACGGCGAATCCCCGGCCGGTGATTGGGTTAGGAGTGGATTCCACCATTCACGAGAAGGCCGGTCCCCAACTGCTCACCGCTCGGCAGGAGATCAGCTCCATCGCCATGGGCTGTGCCGCCATCACGCCGGCCTTTCAGCTTCATGCCAAGTACGTGATCCACACGGTTGGCCCGGTCTGGGACGGCGGCAGCTACGGCGAGGAGGATTTGCTTCGCAGCTGCTATGACAACTCCCTGCAATTGGCGGTGGAGCATGACTGCCAGTCCATCGCATTCCCGCTGATCTCCACAGGTAACTACGGTTTTCCCAAGGATAAGGCACTGCAGATTGCCATCGCTGTGTTCAGCGAATTTCTTTTAACGCACGATATGCAGATCTATCTGGTGGTCTTTGACCGCACATCCTACAAACTGTCGGAAAAGCTGTTTCAGAGCGTTGCCAGCTACATCGACCAGCATTATGTGGACACCTGGAAGATGGCGACCTATGCCGCAGAGGCTCCTCGCATCAACCACCGTCGCCGCCGGGATATGGATATGTGCGAAAGCGTGGTGTTGCAGGAATGTCGGCCATGTGCGCCAATGGTCAAATCCCAACCAACTACTTTGGAGGATATGCTGAAGCAGGCAGATGCAGGCTTTACAGAAACGCTGCTGAAGCTGATCGATCAGACCGGCAAAAAGGACTCGGAGATTTACAAAAAAGCCAACATTTCCAAGCAACACTTCTCCAAGATCCGCAACAATCCGGGCTATAAGCCCACAAAGCCGACAGCCATTGCTCTGGCCCTTGCCCTGGAGCTGGATCTGGATGCCACAAAAGATCTTATCGGCCGAGCAGGCTACGCCCTGACTAACAGTAGCAAGTTCGACCTGATCATCCGCTACTTCATCGAGCAGGGTAATTACAATGTAATCGAGATCAATATGGCGCTGTACGAGTTTGATCAAATGCTGATTGGAGGGAAAGAATGATTTACACAGACCTGACGAAGAAGGCCATGAAACTCTGCTTTGCGGCACATAAAGACCAGGTGGACAAAAGCGGTATTCCTTACGTTTTCCATCCGTTCCATTTGGCGGAACAAATGACAGATGAACTGACCACAGTAGCGGCGCTGCTCCACGATGTGGTGGAGGATACGGACTATACCATCAACGATCTGCAACAAATGGGTTTTCCTCAAGCTGTCCTGGATGCGTTGACCCTGCTGACCCATAATGATGCCGAGGGGTATCTGGACTATGTAAAAAGAATAAAAGATAATCCAATTGCCCGAGCGGTAAAACTGGCAGATCTGCGACACAACAGCGATCTGACCCGACTGGATCAGGTTGATGAAAGGGCGCTTGCACGGGTAGAGAAGTACCGTGCGGCGATCCGGCTGCTGGAAGAATAAAAGTCCCCTGCCAGTTGACCAATTGCATATCAAAACCTCCTATAATGTGGATGTAAGCTAAAACACGCCACATTATAGGAGGTATTTTTATGAAGAAGAATTTGACTGAGCTGGTATTCATTCTGGATCGCAGCGGTTCCATGAGCGGACTGGAGGACGACACCATCGGCGGCTTCAACGCCATGATCGAGAAGCAGAAGCGCGAACCCGGCGAAGCCTATGTATCCACGGTGCTGTTCGACAACGTCAGCGAAGTGATCCACGACCGCCTTGACATTCAGAACATCCAGCCCATGACCCGGAAAGAGTATTATGTTCGGGGCTGTACCGCTCTGCTGGATGCGGTGGGCAAGGCCATCCATCACATCGGCAACGTTCACAAGTACGCCCGTGAGGAGGATCGCCCCGAAAAGACCCTGTTCGTCATCACCACCGATGGCATGGAGAACGCCAGCCGGGAGTATTCCTACAAAGACCTGAAGCGTATGATCGAGCGCCAGAAGGAAAAATACGGCTGGGAATTTATCTTTCTTGGTGCCAATATCGATGCCGCCAAGGAGGCCGCCCGGTTTGGCATCACAAAAGACCATGCCGCCAACTATCACGCTGACCACGAAGGCACCGCTGTCATCTACGAAGCCGTCAACGAGGCTGTCTGCTGTGCCCGTGCCGCCCGCCCCATGACTGCAGATTGGAAGCGCCGGGTGGATGAAGACTACAACAAGAGAGGTAAGCGGTTCTAAATCGCTTTCATCAATATCTATGATATATCCAATCTTCGAATTTTGCACCATCCGGGATCTGAGCAAAATATATCCTTAAATCGGGTGTAACTACAAGAAAAGTACCGTCCCGGGTTGACCACCACGTCCCCGACAAGCACAGCCTAGAAACGCAAAATGGACGCAGGAGTGGAAGAAAGAGCTTCCAGACCTGCGTCCGTTTGTTGCATAGCGTTACACCTACCACCACGGGGCAAGCTTGCATTTATTGGAGAAATGCTATATAATTTAACATTATCCCACTTTAGGAGACGTGTTATGAAAGTGTTTTCCCGTTGCGGCGCAATTTTTCTGATTTGCTGTCTGATCATGACCCTTCTTTCGCTCAGCGCCAATGCCAGTACCTACGATATTCTCACATACGAGATCAAGAACAACCAAGTGACCATCACTGGTTGCGACCAAACCGCCAAAGGCAAAGTGGTCATTCCCGACGCCATTGAAGGCTACCCCGTCACCGCCATTGGTGAGAAAGCCTTCTCCAGCCGGCGGAATATTACGGAAATCACACTTCCTGCAACCGTAAAAACCATTGGAAGGCTGGCTTTCTACCAATGCGAGGGCATGACCAGCGTCAATCTCCCCTCCGGGCTGACGACCATCGAATACGGCACCTTTTCCTTGTGTACCAGTCTGAAAAGCCTGCACATTCCTGCCACCGTAACTAAGATCAATCCGGAAGCATTTTCCTGCCGCAAGCTGTCCTCCCTGACCGTGGAGGAGGGAAACCCGGTATACTACAGCACCGGAAACTGCGTGATCAAAGCCACCACCAAGGAGGTGGTGGTAGCCACAGTTCACAGCACCATCCCTTCCGATGGCAGTGTCACCACCATCGGCAACTACGCCTTCCGTGGGCAAACGGAGCTAAAGTCGTTCACCGTTCCTCACGGCATTACCACCATTCGTAGCGATGCATTTTTCGACTGCAGCAACCTGAGCAGCTTCCACCTATCTGACACCGTAACTAAGCTTTCTCCAAATTTCAAAAACAATTTCAAATCCATTACCACGCTGACGGTGGATCAGAACAACCCGGTCTACCACAGCAGCGGCAACTGCATCATTGAAACGGCCAGCAAAACTCTGGTTCGGGGCTGCAGCAGCTCCACGATTCCCGATGACGGCAGCGTCACAAGCATCGGGTATTCTGCTTTTTCTTACTCCCGTGGTCTGGTCGACCTTACCATCCCCAGCGCAGTCAGCCAGATCGGATCCGATTGTCTGCGCAGCTGCAAGGATCTGAAATCCGTGACGATTCTGAATCCCGATGCAAAGATCGATGGTGGAGCCGACACCCTCTACGGTGCTGTGACAATCTTCGGCTACACCGACTCCACCGCAGAACGTTATGCAACCCAAAACGGCAAGACCTTCGTTGCCTTGAACCCTCACACCTGTACATACGACCAAAAGGTTACCACCGGCAAATATCTGTCCGGCGCTGCCTCCTGCACTGGCCCGGCAATGTATTTCTATTCCTGCACCTGCGGTGAAAAGGGCACCACGACCTTCACCCATGGCGAAGCCTTGCCCCACACCTACGACGATAACTGCGACACAAGCTGTAATGTATGCAAAGCCGTCCGAACCGCCCCTCATTCCTACACAGAGGAATGGAAGAACAACGAGCTTGTCCATTGGCACGAATGTTCCTGCGGTACCAAAGCCGACGAAGCAGCCCATGTTTGGAACGACGGTGCTGCCACAGATGCAGGAACGGTGATATATAAATGCACCGTCTGCGGCGCTCAGCGCATGGAGAGTACCGTAACACCACCGGAGGTCACGGAGCCTACGATCCCCTCCGTTTCGGAGCATACAACGTCTGTTCAGACGAAACCCTCCACTGCGGAACCCACCACGCCGGAGCAGGACGCCCCCTCGCTGATTTGGATTCTGCCCGTGCTTTTGTCCGTCCTTTTGCTGCTGATTTTGATTATTTTCCTGCTGAAACGTAAAAAGCAAGCACAAGGCATCTGATTCTTTGTAGTTTATAAGGAGGACCCCCAATGAAAGAATATGAAATCGTTGCAAAATTTTTGAACGGCTGTGCCGGAGCTGCCCATCCGCAAACCTTCTTTGAAGAAGCGGAACTGGCAAGCACCGATGATTTCGTGCGCACAAAGCACGGCAAGGACTTTGAAAAGTTCGTCAAAGAAGTCCAGCCCTCCGGTCAAGTGGTCTATACCTACCATAACGGCACCGTCTGCTACATCTACGAATTTACCGAAATCTGATCCTTAAAAAAATCCCGGAATTGGAAGCGTGACTATCACGAAACCAATTCCGGGACTTTTATTGTTCCAAATTGAACCCTATGGGGGTGTTATCCTGCTTAAGCTGGCATGTGCGCATAAAAACACTCCCCTCCCCAGGCGGCATATACCGGGTATTTATTTTTGCTCCGCTATCTGTTATAATGATCTTACACAAGTGCCATGAAAAGGAGAATACAATCATGAGAAAGAATTTTGGAGCTAAAACCATGTGCTATCCCATGCCGGTGTTTATGATCGCCACTTACAATGCCGACGGTACCCCCAACGCCATGAATGCAGCCTGGGGCGGCATCAGCGAAGAGGCGGAAATCTCCATCTGCGTGGACAATACCCACAAGACCGCTGAAAATCTGATCGCCCGGAAGGCCTTCACCGTGTCCATGGCCACTGCCGATATGATGACAGCCTGCGACTATGTGGGCATCGTCAGCGGCAACAAGGTGCCGGACAAATTCACCAAAGCAGGCTTCCATGCCACAAAATCCGAATTCGTGGACGCTCCACTCATTGACGAGCTTCCTATGGCGCTGGAGTGCGAGGTGATCTCCTATGACGAGGAAACCTGCCGTCTGGTGGGTCGTATCGTCAATGTATCCGCTGACGAATCTATCCTGGGCGAAAACGGCAAGGTGGACGTTTCCAAGCTCCGCCCCATCACCTACGACTCCATGAACCACCACTACCTGGTTCTGGGCGAAAAAGTGGGCCAAGCCTTCCACGATGGCTTGACCCTGAAGTAAGCTAAAAATGCGGACGCAGGTTAGCTGCGTCCGCATTTCAGGTCTTTGCGCATCAGGTAGTCGGTTTGGTCATCGTCACCCATGACAAAGGAGTGCTGACCGATTCTGTAAAAGCCATTTCGCTGATAAAACCGCTGTGCCCGGTAATTATGCTCCCAGACCCCCAGCCAGATATATTCCTTCCCCCGCTCCCGGGCTATGGCGATGGCCTTGTCCATCAAGTATTGCCCCACGCCCGCTCCATGAAATGCTTTATCAATGTAGAGCCGCTCGATTTCCAGAGATTTCGGATCGTGAAACTCCACCTGCGCCGGGGCTTCGTTAATTTTCAAGTAGCCTGCCAACACATCATCGGCATAGACAAAATAGAACCGGGAATTTTCCTCAGCCAGCTCCCGGCGGAGCTTCGGCAGGTTATATGCCGACTGCAGATAAGCTTCCATGTTCTCCGCCGAATTCACTGCGGCAAAGGTATCAAAATAGGTCGTGACGGAAATGGCCTGCAGGGCATCCAGATCCTCCGCCACGCACTGTCTAAAATGTAGTGTCAACTTTCCTCATCCTTCCTCCTCATCCGGCTGCTGACCGTCGTGGGCGAGCCATTTGCATTCGGTGAGGGTCATGTCCGTGAAGGTCGCTTTGAATGACGATGCCTCCGGAGAGCAGACGTAGATGCCGAAGCGGATCTTTCCACCGCCGTGCCACATATGGCACAGGCGCATTTGTGTAAATTTCACGCCATCATGGGAACATTCGATGCAATAATCATCCTCCCGGCGGCTAAGCCGGTACCACATAGACTTGACAGACCCATCGATTGCAGTGGTTGCCCAATCAGAGTACCCGTTATTGGTTACAACACTGCCCAGGTGCTGAAATTCCTCGTTTTCATACTCGATAGAACCCTTCAGCCAGTTGTCGCTGTCCAGATACATCACCACACCGCACTGGTCGAAGCGATGCTTGCTTTCAAAGGCGGTCTTGACGGTGAAGGAAAAGAATTTCTCCTCCGTTTCCATCTGGAACACCGGAGCGTTGTCGTTACGGAAATGGTAATAGGTTCTCTGCCATAGATCGGTATGGGGCTTTGTAATGATCTCCACCATTTTAAAAATACGTCGCTGTACATAGTCTTTTTTCCACTAATTATGATACGCCTTTTGCGCCGGTGTGTCAATGAAAAAGCGTCCTGACCACCGTCAGGACGCTTTCCTATTAGCTTCTTGCCATGCCATCTACGCTCAGCACCACACCGGTGATGTAGGATGCTTCCTCCGATGCCAAAAACACGAAGGCATTGGCGATGTCCTCCGGCTGACCCAACCGGCGCAACGGGATCTGGGCGATCATTGGCTCGATCACCGATTTCGGCACAGCCTTCATCATATCCGTTTCCGTGATGCCGGGAGCAACGGCATTGACCCTGATCCCCTTGGGGCCAAGCTCCCGAGCCAATGACACAGTCAGTCCGTTGACGGCGTATTTGGACACCGGGTACGCCAAGCCTCCGGGCTGACCGGTGAGGCTGACCATGGAGGAGGTATTCAAAATCACCCCATGTCCCCGCTCCGCCATGCCATCCACAACGGCACGGGTCGTGTTGTATAACCCCTTAACGTTCAGATCCATGACCCTGTCGAACAACTCCTGGGTATAGCTGGTGAAGGGTGTCCGCTCGGACACACCGGCATTATTCACCAGAATATCTATGGGGCCGTACTTCTCCTTCACCCCACGGAAGGCATCACACACCTCATCCCAGATCGCCAGATTGGGGTGAATCCCATCTACAATCCCGTGAGGGTGAAGCTTCTTCAATTCTTCCACAGCCTTGCCGACGGTGGACTGGGAGCTGGCGGTGATGATCACCTTTGCTCCCTCCCGCAGGAATTTATCCGCAGTGGCAAAACCAATCCCACGGCTTCCGCCGGTAATGATCGCAACTTTATCTTTCAATCTCATACGAGCACCTCCTTTAATTTCTAATTATAATATACACAGAATTTTCTACCCGTTCCGTGATTTTATCACCAAACCATTTTTTCTATGATATTTGATGCAAAATCCGGAAATGGAGTAAATTTCCAGCAATAAACCATGAAAACGTTTCCATTTTCACGAAAGATAGTAGATATAACCAAAAAACCGTCATATAGTTTGTATAGTATTTTTCACAAAAGTTCTTTACTTTTGTATATTTTCTTTGTATAATCTAAACAACGTGGTGGGCATCGCCCAACATAACAAAAAACAAGGAGGAATGTATCAATGAAAAAGGTTTTAGCAATTGTCCTCGCACTGACCATGGTCTTCTGTTTGGCTGCTTGCGGCGGCGCCGGCAAGGGTGGCGACGATCTGAAGGTTTCCGTCTTCTGGTATGATGAGGCTGACGTGTATCTGAGCTCCGTTCGCGCTGAGCTGAACGCCGAGCTGGACAAGGCTGGCATCGCATACGACAACCAGTTCGCTGGCAAGGATCAGGCCAAGCAGCTGGAGCAGATCCGCACCGCTATCGCTGGCGGCACCAACCTGCTGGTGGTTAACGTGGTTACCTCCGGTGACCCCGACGTGGCTCAGTCCATCGTTGTCGCTGCTGGCGACATTCCCGTTGTCTTCTTCAACCGTGCTATCGGCACCGACGGCGCTGACGTTACCATGCTGGGCTCCAACAGCACCGCTTGCTTCATCGGCACCGACGCTCCCGAGGCTGGCCATATGCAGGGCAAAATGATTGGTGATTACGTCCTGGCCAACTTCGACAAGATCGACCTGAACAAGGACGGCAAGATCTCCTACGCTATGTTCAAGGGCGAGGAAGGCAATGCCGAGGCTATCTACCGCACCCAGTTCGGCGTGGAAGACGCTGACAAGATCCTGACCGGCGCCGGCAAGCCCGCTCTGGAGTACTTCGACGCAAGTGCTGCTCAGAAGTGGCAGACCGACCTGGAAGGCGCTTGGTCCGCCAAGGCCGCTAAGGACTACATGGACACCAACCTGGTTACCTACAACGAGTCCAACAACAACATGATCGAGCTGGTCATCTGCAACAACGACGGCATGGCTGAAGGCGCTGTCGCTTCCCTGCAGCAGGCTGGTTACAACAAGGACGGCGCTCATGTCGTTCCCGTATTCGGTGTTGACGCTACTGACGCTGCCAAGGCTCTGATCGCTGAAGGCTCCATGATCGGTACCGTTAAGCAGGACGCCAACGGCATGGCCGTGGCTATCTGCCAGACCGTTCAGGCTATCGCCGGTGACAAGGCTCCTGCCGATGCTCTGGCTTCCCTGACCGACGAGCGCTTCACCGTCGCTTCCGACTGCGGCTCCAAGCTGTACGTATCCTACGCTCCCTACACTGGCGAGTAATATTCTTATCAAGTAAATTTTCGGGCAGCTGTCGCTTACGGCGGCAGCTGCCCACCGCCTTATACGGTGGCAATCGCTGAGTGCCGCAAGTGCGACATTGACCGATTCTCATCGTCCGCAAGGGCGAAAATCCAGGCAAGGAGGAATGCACGATGCAACAGGACGTTTTGCTGCAAATGACAGAAATCAGCAAAACCTTCCCCGGTGTCAAAGCTCTGGACAAGGTTTCGCTGACTGTCCACCGAGGCACCGTTCATGCCCTGATGGGCGAAAACGGTGCTGGCAAATCCACTTTGATGAAGTGCCTGTTCGGCATGTATGTCAAGGATGGAGGCCATATCTATCTGGAAGGCAAAGAAATCAATTTCAAAAACAGCCGGGAAGCTCTGGACAACGGCGTTGCCATGGTGCACCAGGAGCTGAATCAGGCTCTGAAGCGCAACGTCATGGACAACATCTGGCTTGGTCGCTACCCCACCGTTGCCGGATTCGTCAACGAGAAGAAAATGTACAACGACACCATGGCCATCTTTAACGAGCTGGGCATCAAGGTGGATCCCAAGCGGGTCATGTCCACCATGCCCGTTTCTCAGCGGCAGATGGTGGAAATCGCAAAGGCAGTTTCCTATAACTCCAAGGTCATCGTCTTTGATGAGCCTACCTCCTCCCTTACAGAAGAAGAAGTTGAGCATCTCTTTGAGATCATCAATATGCTTCGTGACCGGGGCGTGGGCATCATTTACATCTCCCACAAGATGGCGGAGATCAAGCGCATCTCCGATTACATCACCGTCATGCGTGACGGTCAATGGGTCGCCACCGAGAAGGCCGAGGATCTGGAGATGGCAGATATTATCCGCCTGATGGTTGGTCGTGAGCTGACCAATCAGTTCCCGCCCAAGACCAACATCCCCGGTGACGTTTACCTGAAGGTTGACGGCATCACCGGCATGTTCAACCAGCTGAAGGACGTTAGCTTTGAGGCACGTCGGGGTGAAATTCTGGGTCTTGCAGGTCTGGACTCCTCCGGCCGTACCGAAACGCTTGAGAGCATCTTCGGTGTCCGTACCCGCAAGGAGGGCAAGGTCTATCTGGATGGCAAGCTTTGCAAAAACCGCAACGCCAAGGAATCCATCAAAAACGGCTTTGCACTGCTAACGGAAGAACGCCGTGCCACCGGTATTTTCGGCGTGTTGAGCATTAAGGACAACACCGTCATCTCCAGCCTGAAGCGGCACAGACGCTTGGGCATCTACCTGAGTGAAAAATCTCAGCGTCAGGACACTCAGTATTACATCGACGCCATGCACACCAAGACGCCCTCTCAGGATACCAAGATCCGCAGTCTCTCCGGCGGTAACCAGCAGAAGGTTATCATCGGTCGCTGGCTGCTGACGGATCCGGAGGTTCTGCTGCTGGATGAACCCACCCGAGGCATTGACGTTGGTGCCAAGTACGAAATTTATCAGTTGATTTTGGATCTGGCAAACAAGGGTAAGACCGTTATCATGGTCTCCTCGGAAATGCCGGAGCTGCTGGGCGTGTGTGACCGGATCGTGGTTATGTCCGGTGGCCGGGTTGCCGGCGAAGTGGATGCCCGCAATACAACCCAGGAAGAGATCATGACCCTGGCCGCTAAATATGCATAAGGAGGAGAAAAAATATGGCTAATCCTGTCGCTAATCTGCAGCGCACCGCCGCTGAATACAAGAAAATGGGCGGAAAAGACAAGCGCCGCTTTTGGACTGACGGCATTTTGAACAATGCGCTGTACATTTTGATGCTGGTGTTCTGTATCTACACCGCGATCCAGCGTCCCAACTTCTTGTCCATGAGTTCTCTTGGTAACCTGATCGTTCAGGTTGCCGCCTACCTGCCCATGGCTTTGGGTATCGCCGGCTGTATCGTTCTGACCGGTACCGACTTGTCCGCAGGTCGTGCTGTTGGCTTGACCGCCGCGATTACCGGCGCATTCCTGCAGCGTATCGACTACGCCAACAAAATGCTGACCATGCTGCCTAAGGTAACTCCCTTCTGGATGTTCGTTACCCTGCTGTCCGTTGTGGCCATCGGCGCCATTATCGGTCTGGTCAACGGCTTCTTCGTGGCTAAGTTCAACCTGCACCCCTTCATTGTTACCCTATCCACACAGCTGATCACCTTCGGTCTGATTCTGTGGTTCTTCGATCTGAACGGCAACAACGGCGCTCCCATTGGCGGTCTGGATCAGATGTACAAGGATTTTCTGGGTACCACCATGTTCAAGATGGGCAACACTCCCATCCCGCTCTATGTGCTATACGCCGTACTTTTGACGGCGCTGATGTGGTTCATCTGGAACAAGACAACCTTTGGCAAGAATATGTTTGCCGTTGGCTCCAACGCCGAAGCTGCCAAGGTTTCCGGTGTTAACGTGTTCCTGACCACCATGCTGGTCCACACCCTGGCCGGTGCCATGTACGGCTACTCCGGCTTCGTGGAAGGTTTCCGTTCCGGCTCTATCGCCGCCGGTACCGGTGCCAACTACGAGTGTGACGCTATCGCAGCCTGTGTTATCGGCGGTGTTTCCTTCGTCGGTGGTACCGGTAAGATCAGCGGTATTGTTTTGGGCGTGTTCGTGCTGCGTATCATCTTCATCGCTCTGACCATGCTGGGCGTCAGCTCCTCCAGTCTGTATATCATCAAGGGTGCCATCATCCTCTGCGCCTGCGCTCTGGATATGCGTAAGTATCTGGTGAAGAAGTAATGGAAGATCAGCGCAACGACTCCCCGCAAGAGGAAAATGTTCCAAAATTCCGGGGCCTTTACCGCTATGTAAAAATCCCGGTCAAAGTGTTGGATGCCATCATTGTGGTATGCATCGTAGTCATTTTGATCGTGTTTGCGTTGGAAATGCGTAACCCCGGATTCAACGTTAAATTTGATTCCAACGGCGGCACCGACGTTCCGGCTCAAAGCCATATGCACGGACAGCTGTTGGACGAGCCTGAGGTACCCAGCCGTCAGGGCTACACCTTCATCGGTTGGTTCAAGGACCCCAACTGTGACATTCCTTGGGATATGGCAACGGATGTGGTCGAATCGGATATGGAACTCTATGCGGGCTGGCAAAAAAACGAATAGCAAACAGCCCCTGATGTATCGCATCAGGGGCTTGCTTGATATTGGCTTTGTGTAGTATAATGAAGAAAATAACATGGGGGTATTTGCTATGGTTACACCTATTCTTAAAATTGATTCCGCAAAGAAAAACATTTTGGACGCCGGTTTTGCCGAAATCTTCGGCGGCGCACCTGGGCGATATTTTTCCGCTCCCGGCCGTACGGAAATCGGTGGCAATCACACCGACCACCAGAGAGGTCGGGTATTGGCCGGCGCCGTGAATCTGGACACCGTTGCGGCTGTCCGCCTCAACGGCACCAACGTCATCCGTATCCAGTCCAAGGGTTACCCCATGAGCATTGTGGATCTGGCACAATTGGAGCCGATAGAATCGGAGATCAATTCCACTCCCGCTTTGATCCGTGGCGTTGCCGCCCGTTTCACCCAGTTGGGTTGCAAGGTGGAAGGCTTCGATGCTTACTGCGAATCCACCGTTCTTCCCGGCAGTGGTCTTTCCTCCTCTGCCGCTTATGAGGTACTCATTGGCACCATCATTAACCATCTTTTCTTCGGTGGAAAAGTATCTCAGCCGGAGATCGCCATGATCGGTCAGTACGCAGAAAATATCTTCTTCGGCAAGCCCTGCGGTTTGATGGATCAAACCGCATCTGCCGTGGGCAATTTGGTCACCATCGACTTTTTCGACAAGGACAATCCGGTGATCCAGCCGGTGAACTTTGATTTTGCATCCTGTGGTCATGCTCTGTGCATCATCGATTCCGGTGCAGATCATGCCGATCTGACCGATGAATACGCCGCCATTCCCGGCGAGATCAAGGCCGTTGCCGCTTGGTTTGGCAAGGAGGTTCTGACCCAAATCGACGAAGCGGAGTTCTATGCCAATATTCCCGCACTCCGGAAAGCCTGCGGCGACCGTGCGGTCATGCGCTGCATCCACTTCTACCAGGAAAACGCCCGGGTGCCTCAGCAGGTTGCAGCCCTGCAGGAGGGGGATTTCGACAAATTCCTCACCTTGATCAAGCAAAGCGGATATTCTTCTTATATGTACCTGCAAAATGTGATCCCCGCCGGGTATAAGGCTCATCAGGATGTGGCGGTGGCACTGGCACTGTGCGAGCATTATTTGAATGGTCGTGGTGCTTACCGTGTCCACGGTGGTGGCTTTGCCGGCACCATTCAGGCCTTTGTCCCCTTTGATATTCTGGATTCTTTCGTTGCGGGCATGGAAGCCACTCTGGGTCTGGGTGCATGCCATGTGCTGAGCATCCGTCCCCACGGCGGTGTGGAAATGGAGGTATAGGTATGCAAATCGAAACCTATATTGACTCGCTGGTTTCCTATGCCATGAACAACGGCCTGGCAGAGCCGGTTGACCATCAGGTGCTGACCAACCGATTGCTGGATCTGCTCCGTCTGGACGATTACACCCCCTCCGTCGAACCCCAGTCTGAGGATTTGGAAGAAATTCTGGGTGGCATCCTCACCTATGCGGTGGAAAAGGGTCTTTGCGATGACGGCATCACCGCCCGGGACATTTTCGACACCCGTATCATGGGCGCTATTACGCCCATGCCCCGGGAAGTCATTGCCAATTTCTATCGACTCTATGAGCAAGACCCGGTGAAGGCCACAGACTGGTACTACAAATTCTCCTGCGACACTGACTACATCCGCCGTTACCGCATTGCCAAGGATATGCGCTGGAAGTACCGTTCCGAGTACGGTGAAATGGACATCACCATCAACCTGAGTAAGCCGGAAAAGGATCCCAAAGCCATTGCTGCGGCAAAAAACGCGCCCCAGACGGCCTATCCCAAATGCCAGCTCTGCCGGGAAAATGAGGGCTACGCCGGTCGGATGAACCATCCCGCCCGTGCCAACCACCGCATCGTTCCCATTGAGGTCTGCGGCGCAGTTTGGTGCCTGCAGTACAGCCCCTACGTGTACTACAACGAGCATTGTATCGTTTTCAACTCCCAGCACATTCCCATGAAGATCGACAAGTCCGCCTTTGAAAAGCTGCTGGACTTCGTCCGGGTGTTCCCCCACTATTTTGTGGGCAGCAATGCGGATCTGCCCATCGTGGGAGGCTCCATCCTCAGCCATGAGCATTTCCAAGGCGGTCACTACACCTTCGCCATGGAAACCGCACCGGTGGAGCAGACCATCTCCCTGAAGGGTTTTGAGGACATTACTGCCGGCATCGTCAAGTGGCCCATGAGCGTGATTCGTCTTCGTGGCAGCGATCCTGCCCGGATCGCCGACCTTGCAGATAAGATTCTCGCTGCTTGGCGGGATTACAGCGACGAATCTGTGAACATCATTGCCTTTTCTGACGGTCAGCCCCACAACACCATCACCCCCATCGCCCGGCGCAGAGGCGAGGATTACGAACTGGATCTGGTGCTGCGGTGCAACATCACCACCGAGGAGCATCCTCTGGGTGTGTTCCACCCCCATGCGGACAAGCACCACATCAAGAAGGAAAACATCGGCCTGATTGAAGTCATGGGTCTTGCGGTGCTGCCCAGCCGTTTGAAAGGCGAGCTGTCCGCTTTGGCAGAGGCCATCGTGGCAGGCAAAGACATCCTCACTGACGAAGTGTTGGCAAAGCATGCCCCGTGGGTCGCTGAGCTGAAGGAAACCTACACCTTCACCGCTGAAAACACCATGGACATCATCCTGCAGGAAACCGGCAAGGTCTTTGCCGCCGTTCTGGAAGATGCAGGTGTGTACAAAAACACCCCCGAGGGTCGGGATGCTTTCCTGCGCTTTATTGCACATCTTAACGAAGGAGAATGATTATGGCCATCTCCCAGAGAATTTTTGGAACATTACCTGACGGCTCGGCAGTTACCTGCTGGACTTTGACCAACGAAGCCGGTCTGACCGCAGAAATTTTGGACTACGGCGGCATCATCCGCTCGATAATCGTGCCGGATCAGGCTGGAAATCCCGTAGACGTGGTGCTGGGCTACGACACCCTGGAAGAATACATCGCTGACGATTGCTATTTGGGTGCCACCATCGGTCGCTTCGCCAATCGGATCAAGGGCGGTACTTTTGAGCTGAACGGCAAAACCTACTCCCTTTTTACCAACAACGGAGCAAACCACCTCCACGGTGGCAAACAAGGCTTCAACAAGTGTCTTTGGAACAGCCGTCAGGAGGCAGATGCGGTGGTATTGTCACGGCTGTCCCCCGACGGCGAGGAGGGCTACCCCGGCAACCTGCAAATTCAGGTGACCATGGGCTGGCAGGGCAACAGCCTGACCATTCACTACGATGCCCAAACCGATCAGGACACGGTGATCAACTTCACCAACCACAGCTACTTCAACCTGAACGGACACGGCAACATTAACGACCATATTTTGCAGGTCAACGCCGACAGCTTCACCCTCAACGGCGAGGATTGCGCTCCCACTGGGGAAATCGTCAGTGTTGAGGGCTCCGCCATGGACTTCCGTACGCCGAAGCCCATTGGACGGGATGCAGAAAATGACGAACCCTGCGTGAAATTCTTTAACGGCTACGATTCCAATTTCATCCTCAGCGGACACCCCATCGCCACCGCCCTGGGTAACGAAACCGGCATCCGGTTGGTGGTAGATACCGATCAACCAGGTTTGCAGCTTTACACCGGCAATGTACTTACCGACCGCAAGGGTAAGGGCGGCATGGATTACGGCTTCCGGGGTGCGTTCTGTCTGGAAACCCAGCATTTCCCCGACAGCATCCATCACCCCCAATGGCCCACCTGCATCCTCCGCGCCGGTGAAAAATTCCACAGCTTCACCACATTTACTTTTTCTGCAGAGTAAATGCTCTTGCATCCTTGGCTCACATAGCATATAATGACAGAACAAGGATGGTGTAACTTATGAAGCTTTTATTCAAGCAGCGATTCTTTTCTTGGTTTGGCAGTTACGATATTTACGACGAATCCGGGCAGACGGTATTCACCGTGAAAGGCCAGCCCTCTTGGGGGCATTGCTTGAAAATCTATGATGCCAGGGGCACTGAAATCGGCACAGTGAAGCAACGGGTCTGGGCTTGGATGCCCAAATTCGATCTGTATCTGGGCCGGCAGTATTGCGGCTGTATTTACAGGGAATTCACATTCTTCCAGCCCCGTTACCATATTGAGTGCAACGGCTGGCAGGTGGTCGGCAGTTGGATGGAGTGGGACTACCGGATCACCGACCCGGCAGGTCGATGTGTTGCTACCATCACCAAAGAAATTTGGAACTGGACAGACACCTATGTGATCGACGTGGTCAACCCTACCGATGCGCTGTGTGCACTGATGCTGGTTCTGGCTATCGACGCCGAAAAATGCTCCAGAAACTAAAATTTTACCGCCCGGGAGTTCCCTCCCGGGCGGTAGTTGTTTACATTGCTACTTCAATTTTCATAAAAATTGCTTTCCTAAATGCCGGCTGACATTCTCATGCTCGGTTGGGCAGTCATCTTCACGCCAATGGGTACCGCTCTGTAACGTTTTTACCTGGGACAACCACCGTTTTCGTTACCGCGTGACACCCTGTGGCGTTCGTCCATCTCTCAGGTTCAGAACGCATCTTACGGCGGGCCATGCCCGCTCATTCACCATTCAATTCCAATTCCAGGCATTTTACCTTTTTCCCCAGAACTGGGTAATACACATCCTGCTCCATGGAAATATCCCGGAAGCCAACCGCCTGATAGCATTTGTACGCACCGGGATTATTCTCCAGCACGCCGATGGTCACCTTCTTGGCTTTCAAAATTTCAAAAGCATATTTCAGCGCCAGGCGGAGCATTTCCTTGCCATAACCTGCGCCACGCTTGGCATCATCCACAATGACAAATCCGAAACGCAGAACATCCTCGCCGGTGTAGCGCATGATCATGTGTCCCACCGGATGACCATCCTTCACTGCGGTCATGGGGTAGAAATTATCCGGCTCCGGGCAATCACCGTTGCAGTCGATGTACTTGTGATTCATAGTCGCCGCGGTGATGGGATAATGGTCGTAGCGGTCAGTTGTCCACTTGCGGAAGGTTTCCTCATCCCGCACCCAGGACAAAATTACGTCCGCATCGCTGGGCTTATAGGGTCTTAATTTCATCTTCATTACCTCCGGCGCATAAAGGCATCGATTTTTGTCAGGATCTCCGGATTGTTTTGGTAGGCAAAATCGTTGGCATCGATGTAAATTGCGTCACCGGGCACTGTGGGCGTGCGCAGGCTCTCCAAGTATGCCCCGAAGCCCTCAATAGCATTGAATTCTTCGCACAGATGCACCGCCGGTCTGTTTTCGTTATGCATCCGGTTCAGGTAGCGCTTATGCAAAACAGCAATATCCCCTCGCAGGACAAGGGTCAGCACCTGATAATCCTGCTCTGCGGCGATTTTGTGGAGTTTTTCCAATTCCCCGATACGGAAATTAGACTCCAAAATTAAATCCTGCTCCACTTTCCCAAACTCGGAAAGGATCCGGTAAAACAGCTCCGCAGTTCCCTGAGACAGCTTCAGGTTTTCCGCTCTGTTGGAATAGCCGAAGGTATCCCCCAGAGTTTCCTTAATGGAATCTTTGCAAAACAGAACCGTACCGTACCTTTTCGAGAGCATCCCGGCAAAGGTGGATTTTCCGCTTGCCAAATCTCCCATAATCAATAAAAGCTTTTTCATTGGGCACCTCACTCATCATCCTGCATGATATATACCTTTATCCCCATTATACACCCATATCAGATACTTTGCAAACCCTAAACTGCAATTTGTCCGTTATGTGCCACCCAAGGCAATATAGAGCATGCAAAATTAGGTTGGCATTTGTGGCATCTTGTGCTACAATATGGAAAAGGAGTGAAAAACCATGAAAATTGAAACTGAAAGATTAACGATCACCCGCTTTACCATGGATATGGCAGAGGCCGTCCACCTGAACTCTCTGGACGAGGACAATCGCCGTTTTGTCCCCGACGAGGTGTTTGAAACCATTGAGGATGCCCAGGACACCGTGGATTTCCTGATGGGCGTTTACGAAAATGGCAATGGCCCGCTGGTCTACCCCATTCTGCTGAAGGATGGCACCTACATCGGCTATGTGCAGGCAGTTCCCTTTGATGACGGCACCTGGGAAGTGGGCTACCACATCGGCGCCAACTATACCAAAAAAGGCTACGCCACCGAGGCTGTGAAGGCCTTCCTGCCTGTGATCATGCCCAAGCTGGGGCTCAACCGCATTACAGGCTTCTGCCTTGCGGATAATATGGCATCCCGAAAGGTCATGGAGCGCTGTGGCTTCATCAAGGATTTTGAGGGTGTGGGCCCCTATCAGGGCGACGAACGTCCCATTTGCAGATACTATTTTCACATTTAACACATACCGAAAGCCGCCGAAAATCCGGCGGCTTTCGCTTTACAATCGCTTTTCCATATTTTTACATTATATATAAAAATTTAGAATATGGCTTGCAATCCGTATTGCTTTTTTGTGCAAAATATGCTAGAATTTGTGTATTATGCGTTACTATGGAATTTTTGTAACGTCCATCCAGAACATATATTTGTTTTTGTTGCAAGGATGATGGTTATGACCGATAAAGAGATGAGAAAACTGTCCCGGGCGGATCTGTTAGAGCTGCTGATTGAGCAGAGCCAAGAGGTGCAACAGCTTCGCACCTGGCTGCAGCAGGCGGAAGAAAAGCTGGCCTCCCGGCATTTGGAAATTTGTGATGCCGGCTCCATTGCGGAAGCCGCCTTACGGGTAAACGGCGTATTTCAAGCTGCCGATGCCGCTGCTGCGCAGTATCTGGAAAACATCCGCAATCTAAGCCAGAGGCAGGAGGAAATCTGCCTGCAAATGGAACGGGATTGCAGAGAAAAGATCCGTCAGCAATTGGCGGAAACGGAAGCAAAATGCGCCGCCCTGGAGGCGGAAACCAAAGCAAAATGCGATGAGATGATCGCCAATGCGAAATCAAAAGCACAGCTTCCCTTGGTAGAATTTCCCTAAGCACAGTCAGGAGGTGCGGTATGAAAAACATTAACAGAATCTTCATCGCCGCACTGGTGTGCATGATGATGTATCTGCTGGTTTGTCCGGCTTTTGCGGCGGTGGATGTGGATGCCCCCTGCTCATTGTATGTGGATTTCCGGCATGAGGACACCCCCTTGGTGGGCGCGCAGTTCCGGCTTTATCGGGTGGCGGACATGGACAGCCAAAAAAAGCTGATCCTAACCGGCGTTTATACCAATATGGTCCTGGATCCGGATGATTTGACCGGCACCGCATTACAGCTTGCTGCCCGGGTGGAATCCGATCAGATCCCAGCGGACTTCTCTCTGACCACCAACGAAGAAGGTTTGTGCGGTACCAGAGATCTGCGTCCCGGTGCTTATTTGCTGATAGGCGATCCTATTGTCCGGAATGACCGCACCCATTATGTGGATCCCCAGCTGATCATCCTGCCCCATGAATCGGAAACGGATGGGAGCCTGGGTTACCATGTGACCCTGCGTCCCAAGGCAACTGATATGCCGGCACAGATTGAACCCATAGACATCACCGTTGTGAAGGTCTGGGAGGATAAAAAATACGAGGACAAGCGTCCCGCCAGCATCAAAGTGCATCTGCTGAAAAACAGCAAGAGAGTGGACACCGTGGTGCTTTCCGAAGAAAACCAGTGGACATACACTTGGACCGGCCTGATCCCCAACGCAGATTGGTCTGTGGAAGAGGATGTCCCCGATGGATACATCTGTGAAACCAAGGAGTGGATCAACGTATTCACCCTGACGAACTACCACAAGGACATCGACCAGACCGGTCATATTTGGTGGCCGGTGATTGCACTTTTGTGCGCAGGCTTTGCTTTTGTGGTAATAGGCATCATTCTGCATCGGAGTGGCAAGCATGAAGCGTAAAATTTTCGGTGCCATTTTGATTGGTTTGGGCGTAGCAATGCTGACTGCCGCTTTGGGCATCGGCGGCTACTATATTTGGGTGCAGGAACGTGCCGGTGAGCAGGCGGAGCAAGTTATGGACGCTCTGCTTCAGCAAATCACCACTGCTCCCTCTGTGAACGAACCGGAACAAACGCTCCCTGAGGGCATGCCTCCCCAGGGCCCCGATGTTCTCATCCCGGAAGAAAAGCCCGATCCCCTGCGTCCCATGCCCACGGTGGAAATCGACGGCGTGGCCTACATCGGCTATGTAGAACTTCCCACTTTGGAGCTGACCCTCCCCGTCATTGAGGAAAGTACCAAAGCAAACCTGAATATTGCTCCCTGCCGTTTCTACGGCACGGTACACCAGAACAATCTGGTCATCGGCGGCCACAGATATAACAGGCATTTCGCCCAAATCAACACCTTGGGATATGGTCAGCCCATCAAATTCACCGATGCAGAGGGCAATGTCTACATCTACGAAGTTGCAGAGTGCGAGGTCATCGAAGCCTACGAAGCAGAGTATCTCTGCTCCGGGGATTGGGATCTCTCCCTCTATACCTGCACCCCCGGCGGCAGATCCCGCGTAGTCGTCCGCTGCGTGCGTATTCCCTAACATTTTACCAAGGAGGCTCGATCCTGCATGAAACGAAATATTCCGGATCGGGTACCCGAGGTTCCTTTGCTGGAGGGCGAGCTTGCCCGGGAACACTACAAATCCCGCTTTTACAAAGTACTGGGCAGTACCTTTGCCACATTGGTGGTGGTGGCGGCGCTGGCCATTCTGGTGGCCACCCTTTGGACGCCGGTTCTGCGAATTTATGGCAGCTCCATGACCCCTACCCTGCATGAAGGGCAGTATGTAGTATCCCTGAAGGGTGCTGATTTTGAGCAAGGGGATCTTGTTTCCTTCTACATTGGAAATAAGCTCCTGGTCAAGCGTGTCATCGCCAGTCCCGGCGACTGGGTAGACATCAAAGAGGACGGCACCATTTGGGTCAACGAGCAGCCTCTGGACGAGCCCTATGTCCAGAAAAAAGCACTGGGACAGTGCGATCTGGAGTTCCCCTATCAGGTTCCCGAATCCAGTTATTTTTTGGTGGGCGACCAGCGGGACATCTCTGTGGACAGCCGCAACACTGCGGTAGGCTGTATCCAGCAGGATCAGATCGAAGGAAAAATTGTATTTTGCGTTTGGCCTTTGAAGGATTTCGGCTCCGTAGGCTAAAGGAGAATTTGAATGAAGAAAAATGTTTTGTTGCAAAAAGCGATAAAACAGAATACTGTGCGCAAGCGAGGACGGCTTTGGAAGAAGGTTGTCAGTGCGTTGGCATTGCTGGTGGTATTTTGCACCGTGTATGCCCTGGTGCTGCCGGCAATCACCGTAAGCGACGATCCCATCTGCGGTCTTGAGGTGCACGAACACAGCGAAGGCTGTTATCGCACCCAGATTGCCGTCCCTGAATGCCCCGCTGATCTGCACACCCACGACGGATGCGAGGATGGTCTGGGCAATTTCACCTGCGGCTTCGGTCAGGTACTGCTGCACAAGCACGACGCACTTTGCTACGATGCGCTGCAGAATTTGATCTGCCCTCTGGAGGAACGTTCTGAGCATCTGCACACCGACGGTTGCTACGAAACCACCCGGGTACTAACCTGCCCGGAAGAAGGTCACAATCACATTGACGACTGTTATCTCATCAAGCAAGCACTGATCTGCCAATTGGATCAGGTAGCGGTACATACCCACACCGCCGATTGCCGGGATGCAGAGGGCAATCTAACCTGCGGCATCACCCCGGCGGCGGTTCACATCCATGACGAAGTCTGTTTCTCCGTCATCCGTCTGGACACACCGGAACTGATCTGCCAGTTGGAGGCCCACGCCCACAACGAAGCCTGCTATGTTGATGCCTTTGGCGCATCCAACGGTCAGGAATTCCGTTGCGGCTTCGGCTCTCATGTTCATACCGATTCCTGCAAGGAAAACTGCTCCGTCCCGGAGCATACCCACGATGCTTCCTGCAAGCTGGAATACTACGATCCCTCTGCGGATCTGGAATCCGCCGCTGACTGGGAAGCTACCTTTGAGAATGTACAGCTCACCGGAAACTGGCGGGCGGACATTCTGGCTATCGCCCAGACCCAGATCGGCTATCACGAAAGCCAGAAAAACGCCTATCTTTGGGGCGACGGCATCCTGAGAGGCTATACCCGCTACGGTCAGTGGTACGGTGCGCCCTACATTGACTGGAGCGCTGCATTTGTTTCCTTCTGCGTCCATTACGCCGGTGCGGAAGCGGTCCCCCAGGATTCCAGCTGCGCCAGTTATATGAGCAAAATGGAGCTGGCCGGCCTGCTCCACAAGCCCGGATATTATCTGCCTAACCCCGGCGACCTGGTATTTTTCAGCAACAATGGTGCCACCGCCGATCACATGGGCATCGTGGCAGAGCTTCTGCCGGACGCAACCGGCGAACTAAGCAAAATCAAGGTTCTGGCCGGTGATTCCGAAGATCAGGTGCAGTATGTCACCTACGATCTGATGGATGCGGCTGTTCTTGGCTACGGCGAGATCACCGAAGGTGATCCGCTGGAGTACATCTGTGGCAATGATGACCACGAACACTCACCGGATTGCTACCAATGGACGGTCTACTACACCGATGACAATATGATGGTGCAGGCCACCATCCAGGGCGTAGAGGCTTTGCCTGAAAACCTTTCTCTCGCCGTAAAACAAGTTACCAAAGCCAGCGATCCTCTTTCCCATACCGCCATGTCTGCGGCATTGCATGCGCAAATCGCCGCAACCCCCTATTTCATGAGTGAAACCGGTATTTACCGGATGGATCTACTGTCCGACGGCACGGTTTATGCGCTCCCCGACGATGCGAAGGTCAATGTGAAAGTAACCTTCACCCAGCCCATTTTCTCCCCTAAGGCGGTGAAAAATGCGGCTAAATTGCAAACCTTCCTGCTGACTCAGGGAAACACTGCTTCCACCTTCGCCATGCGGACAGCCCCTGCCGCGTCTTACCTGGCAGAGGCGATGACTGATGAGAGCTACGAAAACGCCCAGCACGGCGTTACCGGCTTGGAATTCTCCACCACTCAGTTGGGCTCCTTTGCGGTGGTACTGTCCAACAGCACCATGACCGGCTCCTTCTGGACAAGAGTCACTTCCACCTCGGAGCTTGCCGCCGGCGGCACCTTTATGATCGTCTCCGCCGAAGGCAACTATGCTCTGCGGGGCGACAACAGCAACAATTACGTCCCGGTGACCTTGGAGGCCGTGAAGGGCAATACCCAGTATTACACCATCACTTCCAACTCCACCATCGACAGCAACCTTTACTGGAGCTTTACCGGCAGCGGCAGCAAATACGTTGTAAAGAACCTGAAAACCGGCAGCTATGTGGCTCCCGGCCGGGTAAAAACCGGTGGCAGTTGGTTGCGTCCCACCTACACAAATTACACCATCCAAAGTTCTTCTGCCAACCTGACCCTTTCCTACCACTCCCCGGAAAACGGTTGGCGATTCCAAAACGGCGAATATTACCTGAACAATCCCGGTACCGGTGCCTTTGGTATTACCAATACCCAGGATGGCCGCTACGGCAGCACATCCGTCTACTATTACTACACCCGGGATATGCTCATCTTCAAGCTGTCCGATGTTACCGCTTTGGAAATCCCCAAGGATGTGGTGCTGAAGGATGAAAATAGCAGCGGCACCAATTCCGGCCCCGCCAAGCCCGATTACGGCGACTTCATCATCCCCTCTACCAGCCAGACCGGTGACACCGATGTCACAGACAGCGAGGGCAACTCCGTTTCCGGTAATTTCTACTCTGACCCCTCCACCTCCGACATCGAGACCCAATTCCGTCAGGATTCCTTTGAAGCCAGCCAAGTCATCGACGGCAAGGTGGTTACGGACAAATCCGTGATCTACGGCATGGACAATTACGGCGCTTTCAGCGACTACGCTAAAAACACCTTCAGTGTTACCCTCTCCACTTTGGGTCAGGAATACCCCGTGCCTAAGGAGTATCAGGTCAAGATCCCAGTGGATGTGATGTTCGTGCTGGACGTTTCCGGCAGTATGAGTTCCAACGCCAGTGATAGCGGTCAAAACGAACAACGCGCCATCGACATGGCCAAAGCGGTCAACGATGCGATCGGACATATCATGGATGACCACCCGGCAAACCGCATTGGTATCGTGCTGTACTCCGGCGGTGCCTGGGAGATGCTCCCCCTGAGCCGCTACACCGCAACCAACGGTCAGTACGTCACCTATCAGGAAAAAACCGTCCGGCACGACAAAACCGGCTACGACTTCACCATCACCTATGTTTTGGGCAGCAGTTCTTTGAAAGACCAATATACCAAACAATCTTACGCAAATGCCGGCAACAATGCGGTGCAGGGCATCGGTACCTACACCCAGGCAGGCATCGCTATGGGTCATAAGGTATTCAGCGACATTGGCACAGACACCACCTACACCGCTGAATTTGATGATGGTCATGAGATAACTGTCAAACGTCAACCGGTATTCATCCTGCTGTCCGACGGTGAGCCTACCTACAGCACCAACGTTTACAACGATGTGCTCAACGGCCCTCACTACGGCGACGGCAATGCCGCCTCCGAAAACGGCAAGGGTATCCACGGCTTCAACACCATCCTCTCCGCAAACTACTACAAGCGGATGGTGGGTATTCAGTATAACCAGCCTGCCCTGTTCTACACCGTTGGCGTAGGTATCAGCGAAACCTCAGATGATCCCCTGGAAACCACCTCCCACACCAGCGATACCTACAAGCGGGCGGTGCTAAATCCCACCAAGCAAATGATCACCAATCTTTCCAGCAAGCATACTAGCGCCTCCTACACGGTAGACCAGCTGAGGAGCATGCTTCTGGAAACCTTTGACCAGCATTATGTACCCACCCGCTCCGAGTGGCCAGAAACATGGACCGGCATTCCCCACAAGCATGTCCCGGTGCTGAGAACCAATCCATATGCGGATAATTACAGCTATGCTGACGGCGCCTACTTCGGCGACCTGGACGAAGATGCTCTGCTGGAAATTTTTGATGACATCTACTTATTGAGTTCCCACACAAAAGTGTACGGCTTTATTTTGTACAAGGACAGCTCTGTAGACATTGTGGACCGCATCGGCCAGGGTATGGAGATCAAGGGCACACCGGTACTCCGTTACGGCGGCATCAATTACACCGAGCCCCAGATCACCGTCAGTGGCAATGTGACCACCTACACCTATCAAGGAACGTATACAGATCCCTACATTCCCAATCGAAGCATTGACCTTTCCAAGCTTCGGATTACGGTGACCAAGGAAAGCGACGGCACCCAAACTGTGGATTTCTACGTCCCAGACGTTGCCTTACCTACCTACACGCCGGAGCTGATCGGGCTGAATTACTACTATGAGTCCCTGCCCGTTCGTCTGATTTATCAAGTTGGCCTGACAGCAGAATCAGAGCAAGCGGTGCTGAACCTTCAGACCAACGGCGGCAAGCTGACCTTCTACACCAATCAGTGGGGCTCAGACGATCTGATCTCCACCTCCACTCTGCTTCCCAGTACCGCCAACCCCTTCTATTACAGAGAAAACGGTCTGCCCCCCTACCAGCCTCACCACTCCCTGAAATCCGAGGATACCACCGGAACTGCAGACTACCATGTGGACTGTACCAGAACCATTGAAACCCATAACGGTGAAGTGGTGGTTCGGGTGATCCATAAGCAGGGTAACAATGGCAAGCTGGTCTTTGAAGCTGAGGGAATCGATATTCCCGTGGAAAAGGTATGGGACGGCGTGGATGCCGACCTGATGAATCCCGTGGAAATCACCCTTTACAAAGTTACCGACGTAAATCTGGCAACCGGCGGTATCCGTCGGTACGCCGAGCCGGTGGCTACCGGTTCGATTGACCGAAATAATGATTGGGCTTACGTTTTCCAGGGCGTGTCCACGCCCAACGGTGATTGGTACTACGCCATCGCCGAATCTGTACCTGCTGGCTACCGGGTGTCTTACGCCGGAGAAAAAATTGACATCATCCTCGATGACAATTCCACCATTGCGGCCGCAAAGGTTGACACCTCCGACCCGCAAAACATCTCGGTCACCATCACCAACAGCCCCGGCACCATACTTCCAGCCACCGGTGGCTTTGGATCCCTTCCATATACGTTGGGAGGCTTGATGCTGATGCTCACAGCAGCTGCCGTCCTATTGTATAGAGCAATCCGCAGAAAGGAGGAACATCCTTCTTTCT
Source organism: Faecousia sp. (assembly GCA_045654265.1). GTDB lineage: Bacteria > Bacillota > Clostridia > Oscillospirales > Oscillospiraceae > Faecousia. The sequence continues at coordinate 6,941 of JAZONA010000077.1, read as the reverse complement.
GATCCCCCTAAGCAAAACCACAACTACGAAAGGAACGAACAACATGAAAAACATCAAGCGCATCGCATGCCTGCTGATGGTAGTTGCTATGATCCTGGCAATGGCCATCACCGTTTCCGCCGACAATGATCCTGTCACCACCGGCAGTATCCTTGTGAAGGACAACGAATCTGTTCTGGCTTCCCAGAAGACCTTCGCTGCCTACAAGATTCTGGATTTGACCATTGCCACCGACGAAAACGGTGCCATCAAGTCCTATGACTACACCGTCCCCGCAAACATGGCTGACTTCTACGCCACTCGCTACGGTCTGGACAAGGCTGCTTCTGAGTTCAGCGCTCAGGTTGCCGACAAGATCCGTGAAGAGAATGACATCTACACCTTCGTCAAGGCTGTTCTGGCCAGTGTCACCCCCGAAGCATTCACCGGCGCTGCTGTGGAAAACGGCTACAAGTTCTCCAATCTGCCCCTGGGCTACTACGTAATTCAGGACACCACCACCGAGGGCGACTACATCAAGCCCGTTTCCGCTCTGATCCTGGATACCGCTACTCCCAATGTGGAGATCGAAGTGAAGGCTGACAAGCCCGAAATCGACAAGGTTATCGACGATGACAACAACCTGGACACCACCGACGACCGTGTGGATGCCAACGAGGCTGCTATTGGCGACACCATCACCTATGTCCTGACCTCTCAGGTTCCCGACATGGTGGGCTATACTAAGTACTTCTTCATCATGCGCGACCAGATGTCCAAGGGTCTGACCTATGCTGATAACATGCAGATCACCGTGGGCAACAAGGTTCTGACGGCTGATGTGGATTACTCCCTGACCAAGGTTGAAAATACCGACGGCACCACCGATCTGAAGATCGTTTTCAACGACTTCCTGCAGTACAACACCGCTGCGTTCATCGGTGCTCCCATCGAAGTGACCTACACCGCTACTCTGAACAAGGATTGCGAGCTGGGTACCATCGCCAACACCAACGAAGTTTACCTGCAGTACTCCAACAACCCCAGCATTGAGTACAACGGCGAAAACGAGCCCACCCCCGAGGAAGAGCTCGCCAACCCCCTGGGTCAGACCCCCACGATCCGCGTGGAAACCTTCTCCACCGCTCTGGAGCTGTTCAAAATCGATCCCCTGGGTATCCGCCTGACCGGCGCTGAGTTCACCCTGGCTGGTGAGGCTCTGAACACCGTTCGTGTGGAAACCGACAGCTTCACTCTGGACGCCAACGGCGCCTACTGGAAGTTGAAGGACGGTTCCTTCACCACCACCGATCCCGACAGCACCATCGACGGCAACCCCGTCAACAAGGATACCTACGAAAGCACCACCGACAAGTACGCCAAGACTACCACCGTCAGCTACGTAGAAACCCCTGAGAACGTGACTGTTACCGGTGCCGTCGGCGAGGACGGTGTCCTGCGTTTCGAGGGTCTGTCCGCCGGCACTTACACCATCACCGAGATCAAGGCTCCCGATGGCTACAACATGCTCACTGAGAATCTGAATGTCACCATCACTTGGGATGCCGAGAATGGCTTCCAGTACGAGGGTGCTACAGATGCCAATGGTGTTGCCCACATCACTGTCATCAACCAGACCGGTAGCGAGCTGCCCTCCACCGGTGGCATCGGTACCACTATCTTCTACATCATTGGTGGTCTGCTGGTTCTGGCAGCAGTTGTCCTGCTGGTGACCAGAAAGCGTATGCACACCGCTAACTAATCATTTCTTTCCCCGGAAGGGCGTTGCCCTTCCGGGGGTAACTCTACAGAAGAAAGGAGAACCCTGTGAAAAAACATTTGGCAACCATTGCGTTGGTACTGATCCTGCTGGCAGGGCTGTCCTTGCTTCTGTACCCTACCTTTAGTAACTGGTGGAACTCCTTCCACTCCTCCAAAGCCATCTCTGATTATTCCGAGCAGGTGGCCCAGCTCGACCAAGAGCAATACGCCGAGCTTTGGGAATCCGCCATCACCTACAACCAAGATCTGCAGAAAAAGGGAAATGTTTTTCAAGTGACCGACGAACAGCGCTCCGTGTATTCCCAGCTTCTGAATGTGGGCGGCAACGGCGTTATGGGATACATTGAAATCCCCTCCATTGATGTGTCGCTGCCCCTCTATCATGGAACCTCGGAAAGCATTTTGCAGGTGGCTGTGGGACATTTGGAATGGTCCAGCCTGCCCACCGGCGGCGAAGGCACCCACTGCGTAGTGTCCGGCCATCGTGGTCTGCCCTCCGCACGGCTGTTTACGGATTTGGATGACCTGCGAACCGGCGATCAGTTTATGATCCGTGTGCTGGACGAGCTGATGACCTATGAAGTGGATCAGATTTTGATCGTGGATCCGGATGATGTGGACGACCTGCTCATAGAGGAAGGAAAAGATTTGGTGACGTTGGTCACCTGCACACCTTACGGCATCAATTCGCACCGTTTGCTGGTTCGGGGACATCGTATTGAGAACACGCCGGAAACCATGCAGGCCCGTGTCACCGCAAACGCCATCCCCATCGATCCCCTGCTCACCGCGGCCATCGCCGCTGTTCCCATGGCGCTGGTTGCGATCACCCTGCTGATCATCGGCAGCCACACCAGAAGTCGCTCTATCAAAGCGTCGGATTTGAAGCAAAAATTCAGAAATAAGAAGTAAAAGATCGCCCGGGAGTGTAACCACTCCCGGGCGATACTATTATTCGATAAATGATTGTTTGGCGGGCGTGGCCCGCCGCAAGATACGTTCTGAACCTGAGTGGTGAACGAACGCCGCAGGGTGTCACTCGGTAACCCAAAAGCGATTGTCGTAGGCAAAAAAGTTACCGAGCGGTACCCAATGGCGTAACGATTACCGCCCAACCGAGTATGAGGATATCAGCCGGCACTGCCGGCAAACAATCATTTACTGTTTCTTCATCTGACGAAGGAAGAGGAGGACAGCAAGGATCAGCGCACCGGCGGCGTAGCCCAGCACCCACCACAAATGGGGAATCGCATCAGAAAGATTGCCCGCCAGCACCGCCCGTTCCATTTTCACCGCATGGACAAACGGCAGCCCATAGGCGATTTTTTTGAAGGCGCCGCCAACCAAGTCCAAATCAAACCAAACCCCCGACAGCCATGCGGAAACATTGGTCAGCAGTGCGCCGCAAATACCGCCCACCTGCTTATCGTTCAGCACACTTCCGCAGAGCAGTCCCAAGCCGATGTAAAGCAGCGCTACGGGAACCACAAACACCACAGCCAGCAGAATATTCGCCGTAAAATCCAGTCCCAGCACCAGCGCAACCCCATAGCAGATCAAACACTGTGCAATGGAAATGGGAATCATAGGCAAGGCATAGCCCAGAATAAAATCCGCCGGGGTCAAGGGTGTGGTATACAGCCGCTGAAGCAGAGAACTGCCCCGATCCTTGGCGATAATAGTTGCGGAAAACAGCGACATAAAGGCAAGGCCAAATACCGTCACACCCGGTGTCAGGTGTTCGATCTCAAAAGGCGGCACCGGCACGTTGGCCTGAATGGCGCTGAGCAGCAGGATCAGCACCAACGGAAATCCCAGTCCGAATGCCAAATTCAGGGGATCCCGGAGGATTTCCTTGGTATTTCTACTGGCAAATGTGAGCATTCTCATTTGGCTCCCCCTTTCACAATACGGATAAATGCCTGCTCAAAGCTGTCTTCCCCTGCCGTTTCCTTGATTTTTTCGGCGGTATCGCATATCAGGATCTTACCGTCCTTCATAATGGCAATGCGATCGGACAGTGCCTCCGCTTGTTCCATGTAGTGGGTGGTGAGAATCATCGTCACCTGACCTTTCAATGCGCAAATGATGTCCCACAGATCACTGCGGGCCAGTACGTCCAGTCCCAAGGTCGGCTCATCCAAAAACAGAATTTCCGGTTCGCTGATCAGCGCCATGGCAATGCTCAGCCTGCGCTGCCAGCCACCGGACAGTTTACCGGCTTTTTTCCTGCTGACAGACTCCAGCCCCAAAAGTTTAGTAAGCTCCTGAATTTTTGCGCTGCGCTTTTCCTTGGAAAAGCCCTGAACGCCGCACATCAGCTCCAGATTTTCCTTCACCGAAAGTCCCGGTGCCACGGCAGTTTCCTGGGGAGAAACAGCGATCATGGCTTTCACGGCAGCGGTATCCCTGATGATGCTCTTACCAAGGATGATGGCATCGCCGGAGGTGGGCTGGGTCAGGCAGGAAAGCATTTTGATGGTGGTTGTTTTGCCTGCACCGTTGACGCCCAGCAAGGCAAACAGCTCTCCTTTGCGGATCGTCAGACTCAGGTCGTCCACCGCAACCACGTCTTTGTACTTTTTTGTCAGATTTTCAATTTTGATGGCATCCATAAGAATCACTCCATTCCATACTGCTTCCGCAGGCCCTGATAGCAATCTGTGAGCATTTTACTGACCAGTTCCCAGGGCAATTCCACAAAACCCCTGGCGCACATGGTGGCAATGCCGTGAACAAAGGCCCACATTTCCAAATGGAACAGCTTCATACTATCCCCGTCAAGGCCCGTATTTTGATGCACCATGGACTCCATTTGCTCATTGATTTCCGTTTCCGGAGGGGCATTTTCCTGGGAGCGATCCCGCATATACAATAGCCGAAACAGCTCTTTTTCCTCTTTGGCAAAGCGGATGTAGGCCATGCCGCTGGCCTTGTAGGCAGGATATTGGCCGCTTTCTTCTTCCCGCTTCATGTACTGCCCACACAGCTCGTCCGCCTTGCCGACCACCGCCAAACGCAAGTCCGCCATGGTAGCAAAATTGGAAAACACCGGCTGTGTGGAACAGCACAGCATAGACGCAATGGTGCGGGCATTGATAGCTTGGTCACCGTTTTTGCGAACCAACTCCACCGCCGCATCGACGATCTCCTCTTTTGTGATTTTTACCTTGGGTGGCATAAGGACACCTCCGTAATATATCATTTGTTATATATCATATGCTATATTATATAGAATTCCGCAAAAAAGTCAACCCCGGAATCCGCAGATTCCGGGGTTCATATTATAGCATTTTCCCAAAGTCCTCCAAAGGGATGTCATAGGAATCCTCCAGCAAAATATAGTCACAGCCGTTTGCCTTGCAGGCGGCCAAATTCCGCTGATTTTCCTCGATCAGCCGCTGGGCGCACAGACCACTGTCATCCAGTCGCTGTTCGATGGCGCAGCCGTGGTCACGGATGTCCTGAAAACGGGTTTCGATGTAGTTTTTCGACATAATCAGGCACCGGTAGCGAATTTGCGTCAAGTACTCCGGTGCAAAATCCTTCTGCCAGTCAAAGGGGATGTAGCAACCCTCCACAATGAGGTTCTGCCCATTTTCAATAGCGGTTTTCACCATCTCCCGGACAATGGGCCACAGATAGTCCGTCAGCTTATCGTCGTCCATGGGGGTTAAATTTGTATTTCCGCTGCGGATCAGACCCATTTTCAGATGGTCAATGGACAGATACGGATATCCCAGCTTCTCCAAAATCCGCTGTGCCAGCACCGTCTTGCCGGTGTGGGATGCTCCTGCGATCAGAAAAATCATTTAGAAAACTCCTTGACGTACATAATTTCCTTGGCATCCTGCTCCGGCGGCAAAAATGCGCCTACTGCCCGGTAGCCGATCTTTTCATAAAAGAACTTGGCGGTTTCGTCCTCTTGGGTGGAAAGCATCACATAATCCGCCATTATTTTCATTTCCGATTCCCAAAATGCCATCATTTTGGAACCCCAGCCCTGACCACGGATACCTTCATCGATGTACAGCAGATCCACAAAGGGTACTGTCTGCCAAAACCAATTGAACCGGAGTACGCCAAGAATGTCGCCACCGTCGCACAGCACATAGATCAGGCGGTTACGGATACACTCGTTGATCTTCAAATGATGAACATGTCGGTCGTATTTCATAATTTTTCTTTTATCAATCATCTCTGCCAAACGGATTTCCATAATTTTCTCCTTACTGTCAGTCCTTTTCATAGCCCACAAGGGTCATATTTCCATTGATCACTTCCAGATAGTCTGTCCGGTGGTAGCCCATTTTTTCGTACAGGTGGCAGTTGCTCGCCTCCTGCAAAATAGTGTCCAGCTGCCAGTGGTGAGCGCCATGAATGCGCTCAGCTTCCCCCATGGCACCTTGGGCATAACCTCTACCTTGGTAAGCCGGCAGGATGTACAGCGGTGAGATGCGTTTTCTTGCGCCGTCGCCGGTGTCCCAAATGTGAATGGCACCTACGATTCCCTCTACCGCTTTGATCAAATAGTAGTAACTGCCCGGGTGCTGGATTTTCCACAAAATCCGCTCCGGGGCTTCGTTGTAAGGGTTGGTGTCATGATCCTGATATTTTTCCAACAAGGGCAAAAACGCCGCTTTCTGCATGGTCTGCATCTGCTCCAAATCTTCGGGCGTCGCCCGGATTAGAGAAACCGTTCTCAGCGCCGTGCAGAAATACTGCTCCTGAAATGCCACCTGGGACATGATTTCTTTCTTAGAAAAAGTTGCATTTTCCGGTGCAACCACCCATTTTTCCTCCACATCATCAAAGCGGTGGATGATGCCGATGACCTTCCCCTCAAATTCTTCCACCGGCTGATCCACGCCCAAAATGTAGGCATCCTGCTCTTCCCCATCGGGCGCCATGATGCCAGGGATATAGCCATAGTTGACCGGATACACAATATCCTCATGCTTGGGATGCCGGCTCCCCACCGGCCGATCCACGATCACATTTACCATTTTCCCGATCATACGCACCCTCCTATAAATAATCATTTATCTCAGCATAACATTTTTATTTTTCTTTGTCAATCTAAGGAAAAATGAGCCGGGATTACTCCCGGCTCATTGTCAAATATCCTGCAGCTGCTCCATGTTTTCCATGAGCCATGCGGTCATGCGCTTGTTGGTTTC
>JAZONA010000076.1:0-2115 GCA_045654265.1 Faecousia sp. | reverse complement strand
CGCAACTGTCCGCCGGACAGCTGCATTTAAATGGGTTCGAGTCTATTCTTAAAGACAAAAGATAAAGCCACCCCAAATGGGATGGCTTTTTATGGCATATACCACGTTGTTCGCTGTGCTGAGGTGCGCCGAGAGAAAAATGCAACGCAAAATCTCCGAGCGTTGCATTCGTTATTCCACCAAGGTAGGTTTGAGTCCTGCCTCCACAACAACACTACCGCTATTGGATACAAAAATTGGCATAGACCACACTATTGGCTACAAAGAAGGGAAAACGCAACGCCGTTTGGCTCAGCGTTGCACTTTTTTGTGTTGCATTATTCCGATAACGGTGTTATCGTTCCGCAAAATACAACTTGACATTTCCATGATTCTGAGTCAATACATACAGCAACCCAAAGAAAGACAGTGCATGAGGGGCGCGGGCTGCCACCAATTCATTCAGTTCATCCTCATCCATCGGAGCCCTGGCATTCCATCACATACTCATCATCCAAATCAATGCCGTTCTGGATTTCCATTTCCTCAATATCTTCATATGCACGAGCCAATGCTGCTTCTAATTCAGGAACCTCTGAAAGCGGGATCTCATTTTCAACTGCGTTATCGTATGCCAATTCTTCCTCATCTGTCAGATCCACTTCGTACTCGATCCAATCTGAAGAATCACATTTTCCAAATGTAACACCATATCTGACTTGCACCTCATGCGGCAAGCTTCTTATGGACGATGATGTGTATGAGGGCGACTCCTATGAGGGTGTAGCCTGGCTTTATGACGGCTGCGGTGCTTTGTTAAACAGACAGTCTGGCTTCTCTGATAGTTACGGTTCATGGACCGGCACCGAGTATGGACACCGTAACGGCACGTCCAAGGATGATATAGTCGATGATTCTTTTTCTTGCCCCAATTGTGGCGCAAGATTGAAGGATCCGTTTTGTTTAAATCCCTATCTAATTAAAAAAAGTATCACATCGACACAATATGATCCCGGAAAAATTCACACTGCTCGTCATTGCACCGATCTGCCTCCTCCAGGTGGCAATTCAGATGGAACACATGACCGATATCCTCCCGGGACTTTTCGCCATAGATCCGCAGAACGCTCTTCACACCTTTCAGCCGCAGCAGAATATGCAGAGGCGGTGCCATCATCCGCAGGTAATCATTGGGAGATGTGGTGATAAACGCCGGCGGAAATGCCTTTGTAATATACTTGTGGGTCTTCAGGGACGGAATACAGGGAACATAATCCTCCGGGAAATAGGCTTCAAATATTTTGCCCACCTTACTGAGTGGCACATTCTTGAAAATGGGCATAAAATAACAGCCGCAGTTCAGGCCGCAGGCCCGAAAACGGATTTCCGCCGGCGGCGCGAAGGAGAACATGGCACTGTATTTTTCATTGGTCAGTATGGTCAGCAGCTGGAAGGCCAGCTGTCCGCCGGCAGAATCACCCACCAGGAATAGGTTGTTCGTATCAATATGGTACTGCGCTCCCTGGTTCAGAACCCAGGAAAGCATATTGCAGCAGTCCTCCAAAGGTGCAGGATACTTATGCTCCGGTGCCAGCCGATAGTTGAAATTTACCACCGCAAAGCCCCGGGCGGCCAACCGCAGACAGTAGTGGGCATACAGGTCCTTACTGCCATAGCACCAGGCGCCGCCATGGATGCTGATGATAGTGGGTATAACACCTTGCGTACCCTCAGGGCAATACACATCCAGCAGATTCTCTGGACAAGATCCATAGGGAATATCCGTAAAGCGAATTACATTCTCCGGGTCCACCACGCCGGCATCCCGTATGTCATCCCCATCCTTCATTTTTTGCCGCATCTGTTTGATCGCTTCATCCATAATTTGCACCTCTCAATGCTCATTCTTGTCAATATGGGATTCTGTTCCTCCATTTTATCAGATTTCGCCAAAGTCATCAATAAAAAACTATGAAAATTACGCATCTTATGATAGACTATAAATACGTTTTCTTGCGTTTTTCAAAAAATAAAGAAAAGAGGTTCCCTATGAGAAAACTGAAAAGATGGCAAATCCCCTTCTTCGCATTTGCTTCCTTCGGCCCCTGCATGCTCAGCACCATCATCAGTGTCTAC
>JAZONA010000075.1:0-19438 GCA_045654265.1 Faecousia sp. | reverse complement strand
CCGCACCCCTTGGCCCCCTCTGACGAGGGTAGCGAAGCGATTCTTAATAGACGATTGCCTGTGGCAATCGCACAATAGACTATGTGGCACGCCGAACGGCGTGACTGGGGGAGAGAAAATGTTACGATATTTTCATATTTTACGAATATCTAGCATTTTTATCTCTCCCTCAGTCCAAAATCAAAGATTTTGGACAGCTCCCTCATCAGAGGGGGCCGAGGCGCTGCTTTGCAGCGCAATAGTGCACTAAACAATCATTTACTATAGAAAACCGGAGGGGCGAAGCCCCTCCGGTACTTATTTTATTCCGCGCCGACCAGGAGCTTACCCAGCTCGGAGTCCGCATCCAGAATGACGGTCTTATCGTCGCCGTTCAGACTGTTCTTCAGGGCGTCCAGCGCCAAAGTGAAGCGATAAAAATCCTTCTTTTCCACAGAATCATAGGCTTCTGCCAGCAGACGCATATATTCCGCTTCGCCATCCGCCTCCAGCTTGGCCGCCTCAGCTTCTGCATTGGAAACCAGGATATTCACCTGCTTGTCCACCTCGTTGCGGATCAGGTTGGCTTCGTAATTACCCTCGGCGGTGTACTTTTCAGCCATCTGCTTCCGCTCGGAGATCATGCGGTTGTACACCGCATTCAGGTTGCTCTCGGGCAGGTCAAACTGCTTGATCTTCACATCCTCCACATGGATACCATAAGCCTTAGCCTGTGCGTCCACAGTGGAAGAGATGCTTTCGTAGATCTCATTTCGCTCAGAGCCGTCGTTCATGTTGATGATGTCCGACTGAGCCAGGGTACCCATGGCGGTCTTAAGGGTGTTGTAGGTGATGGCGTTGAGCCGCTCCTCCGCCTTGGCGGTGGTGCCCAGTGCCCGGTAGAACTGCTGGGCATCGGAAATGCTCCACAAAATGTAGCAGTCCACGGTCATATTCTGCTTGTCAGAGGTCAGAACCTCGGAAGGGGGGATGTCGTAAAGCTGCGTAGCTTTGGTGAAATATTCCACAGAGTCGATGAAGGGGATCTTGAAGTGGATGCCGGCACGCTGCTCGGTCTTGACGATCTCGGAGAAGCGGAAGGTGCAGGCATACTGATCCTCATCCACGGTGTAGAAGCTGCAGGCGGCGACTACGATCACCAGCACCGCCAGCACACCGGCAATAATCCATTTTTTCATGTTAGTTACCTCCGTTTACCAGGCTTTCCAGAGGCAGAAGCATCTGCACATCGTCGCTCTCTTCACCGGAGGCGTTGATATACAGCTTCACATCAGGAAGCACATGGGAAATGGTTTCAAAATACATCCGGCTCTTGGTCATTTCCGGATTCCGGGCGTACTCTTCGTACATGGCAGTGAACATGGCCACCTGCTCAACCGCCTCGTTGATACGCTTCTGCTTCAGGTACTCGGCGTTTTGAATCAACTTGTCCGCCTGCGCCTGGGCATTGGGAAGCTGACCGTTCTGGTAGGCAACCGCCTCATTGACCACGGCTTCTGCCTGCTGCTTGGCAGTTTCCACTGCCTTGAATGCCTCGATGACCTCAACCGTAGGCGGCTCAGCATCCTGAATACGCACATCCACCAGAGTCAAACCAATGTCGTACTCCGCCAAAATCTCGGAAACCAGTTCCTTGACCTGCATCTGGATGTTCTCCTTGCCATCGGTGAGAACGCTGTCCACCTTGGCAGAGCCCACCACATTTCGCACCTGACTCTGGATCAGGTTGCGCAGGATCAGCTCGGGGTTGTTGGAGGAATAGAGGTATGCCACCGGGTCGGTGATCTTGTACTCCACGAAGAAATCCACGTTGACGATGTTGTAATCGCCGGTGATCATGGTGCTTTCGCCGGTGTTGCTGATGGCGACGCCGTTGGCATCCGTGGTGTAGCCCAGCTCGATTTTCTGGTACACATTTACATCAACCCGTTCCACCTTCTGGATGCCGAAGGGGAGCTTGAAGTGCAGACCGGGATTTTCAATAGAGGACACCTGACCGAAGGTGGTGACCACCGCCTGCTGCTTGTCATCTACGGTGTAGAAGCAGGTGAATATGCCAATGAGTAGCACCAGACCCAAAATACCCAGCAAAATCAGCTTGGGAATCCGGTTTTTTCTATCTTTTTGCGTGTCGTTGCTGTCCACCACATTGTTTTTAGGCGGTGTCCAGCGATAAGTTCCGTCGTTATTGGACATTTTGATTCTCCTTATAAATTATTTAACATATCCTCTGCCTTTTGACGCAGACGAGCCGCTGCCCATGCGGTAAGCATGATCCGTAGCACCTTGCCCACCCGTTCTCTAGCACCGGGGACTGGCTCAGCGTAGCCGAGCAGCTCATTTTGAATACAGTTTTCCCACTCCTGGGGATCATGGATGGAAAAAGCCCGCGCCGCCAGCCGCACAAACATGAAATACAACGCCGAATCGTCGATGATATCGTCACTTTCGTCGTCCAAATGGCCGTTGATATAGGTCAACAACCCCACGATCCGCTCCATAGGCAGGATGTTTTTCAGCATGTTGATGTTCAGAATGCGGCAAAGCTGGTTCATAGTATAGCGCTTGCGCTCCGGGGGGGAGAGAAAGCCCCGCTTCACCCAGTTTTGCACCGTGTAAGGCTCAAGACCGGTAATGGCGGACACCTGACCCAACATCACGCCGCCGCCAAGAAACATAGCATGAAACTGCTTGTCGATGGTAGCTGCAGACTCCCTTTGGTCGGATAGAACCGTACCGGGAATGATCCATTCCATAAAATCGCCTCCTTTTTGATGTTAAAGGAATTGTATCACATGGTTATGTGATTGTCAATAGGGACTTTATAATTATATTAAAAACATAGTAAAAGATTTTTTGCCGGCAGTGCCGGCTGACATTCTCGCGCTCGGTTGGGAGGTAATCGTTATGCCATTGAGTACGGCTCAGTAACGTATTCGCCTAAGACAACCCCTTTTTCATTACCGAGTGACACTCTGCGGCGTTCGTCCACCACGCAGGTACAGATCGCGTCTTGCGGCGGGCCATGTCCACTAAACATTCATTTATCATATTACTTAAAAAAATTATGTAATCCTCTTTACGAAACGAAGAAAATATAGTACAATATAGAAAAATGGGAAAGGAGGCACAGCTATTGAATTGCATCAAATGTGGGCGAGAAATTCCCTTAGGTCAGGTATTCTGCAAGGAATGCTTGGTGCAAATGGCCGAGCATCCGGTAGAACCGGGCACTCCGGTACAATTACCGACACATAAGCAGGAATCCATCCGGAAGCAATCTAATTCTCGTAAGGTTCGTAAGCCAGAAGAGCAAATCGCACGTCTGCGTCGTCGTGTGCGTGGTTTGTTGATTGCACTGATTTCGGTAATTCTAGTTGCCGCCGTTGCCATTTCCGTTTTAGTGAATGTTGTAATCAAATCCCGGAATACGGTTTTGCCCGGACAAAATTACAGCACTGTCGAAATAGATTAACCATTGTTTCACGTGAAACAATGGTATATAAAAATGTTTCACGTGAAACACTAATTTAAAAGGAGGCGGAATATGGGCATAACCATCGCCGTCGTAAACCAAAAGGGCGGTGTGGGTAAAACCACCACTGCTGTCAATCTGGCCGCTGCACTCCACGACCTGGGGCTGAAGATTCTGGTTGTAGACTTCGACCCGCAAGCAAATGCTACCTCCGGCCTTGGCGTGAATAAGCGAAAAATCAAGCACTCGGTGTACGATGTGCTAATTAACGATGTGTACATCACCGACGCCATTGTTAAAACAAAATTCTGCGACGTTCTACCCTCTGCGGCAGCCCTTGCCGGTGCAGCGGTGGAGCTGATCGGCACCAACTATCGGGAACGGCAGTTGGAGCAAGTCCTGCGGAATGTGAAGCAAGAGTATGATGTGATCTTCATCGATTGCCCGCCATCTTTGGAATTACTGACTTTGAACGGCCTTTGCGCCGCAGACAGTATTCTGGTTCCGGTGCAGTGTGAATATTTCGCATTGGAGGGTCTGTCCGACCTGATGGGTACCTTGCGAATGGTAAAGAAGAAGCTGAATCCCCGGTTAGAGATCTTCTCCGTGGCTCTTACCATGTACGATGGCCGTACCAACTTCTGCGCTCAGGTTGCTGAAGAGGTTCGCCGCCATTTCCCCGGTAAGGTATTCTTCACCGTAATTCCCAGAAATATTCGCCTGGCCGAGGCTCCCAGCCACGGAGTCCCTGTCACCACTTACGATAAGCATAGTCGTGGTGCGCTGGCATACAAGGCTATGGCTGAGGAATTTAAAGCAAAACTGGAAGGGAAGGGGTAATCAAAATGGCATCTCCCAAAGGCTTGGGCAAGGGTCTTGGTGCGCTGCTGGGCGATTTTGGCGACGAAATCGATCAGAACAGCCCCTATAAGCTGTTGCCCATTTATAAAGTAGAACCCAATCCGGATCAGCCCCGGCACGATTTTGACGAGGAAGAGCTGCAGGCGCTGTCCGACTCCATTTCCGTCCACGGTGTGCTTCAGCCCCTGACCGTTCGGGAGCTTCCCACCGGCTATTATCAAATCATCGCCGGTGAGCGACGCTGGCGGGCTGCCAGAATGGCAAACCTCAGTGAGATTCCGGTAGTGGTCATTGAAGCCGACGATAAAAAGGCTATGGAACTGGCGTTGATTGAAAATCTGCAGCGTCAGGATCTGAACCCTGTGGAAGAAGCTCTGGGTTACCAAACCTTGATTGAAGAATATGGTTTGACGCAAGAGGAAGCAGCCACGCAGGTTGGTAAGTCACGTCCTGCCGTGGCAAATGCCCTGCGTTTGCTGGGTCTGTGCCCGGAGGTTTTGGAGCGTTTGAGAAACGGAGAGCTGACTGCCGGTCACGCCCGTGCGATTCTCACCCTGAAATCCGACAAAAAACAGCAGGAAGCCGCTCAAAAGATTTGCGCATTGGGATTGTCCGTCCGTCAGGCGGAGCTGCTGTGCAAGAACATGACCCGGGAGCCCGCTCCCGAAAAGCCCGTGACTCTGGCGGTTGACTATGTGGCTGAATGTGAAAAGAGCCTGAGTAAGCACCTGGGTCGTGGCGTAAAGATCGTCAACGGCAAGCGCAAGGGTCGCTTCGAGCTGGAATTCTACGGCGAAGAAGACCTGCAAGTCCTGCTGGACGCACTTATGAAAATTCAGAAATGATTTTTAGATATGAGATCAACATATCTCGTATCTTCCGATAATGTAATAATTAAGGAGTAACCAATCATGTTAGACATCAAACGTATCAAGGAAAATCCCGAGGGTGTGAAGGCTGCCCTTCGTGCCAAGGAAGTGGACTGCGACGCCGTCATCGACAAAATCCTCGCTCTGGACGAGGAGCGCCGTACCCTGATTGCCAGCACCGAGAGCCGCAAGGCTCAGCAGAACAAGGTTTCCAAGGAAATCCCCCTGCTGAAGAAGGCCGGCAAGGACGTTGCCCCCATTTTTGCCGAGATGGCCGCTCTGAAGGCCGGCATGGCCGAGGATTCCGCTCGTTTGGATGCGGTTCTGGCTGAGTACCGTACCCTGATGCTGAGCCTGCCCAACCTGCCCGATGCTGACCTGCTCCCCGGCGGCAAGGAGAACAACACCCCCCTGCGCTACATCGGCGAGAAGCCCAGCTTTGATTTTGAGCCCAAGCACCATGTGGATCTGTGTGAGGGTCTGGGTCTGATCGACTATGTCCGTGGCGTTAAGCTGGCCGGCGCCGGCAACTGGATGTACACCGGCATGGGCGCTCGTCTGGAGTGGGCTCTGCTGAACTACTTCATCGACACCCACACCGCCGACGGCTACGATTTCATCCTGCCTCCTCACATGCTGGAGTACCAGTGCGGCGAAACCGCCGGTCAGTTCCCCAAGTTTGCTGACGAGGTTTACAAGATCGCCAACCCCACCGACGATCGCATCCACTATATGCTCCCCACCGCCGAGGCGGCTCTGGCATCTGTCTACCGTGACGAAATCCTCACCGAGGCTGATCTGCCCAAGAAGTTCTTCGCTTACACCCCCTGCTTCCGCCGTGAGGCCGGTTCTCATCGTGCTGACGAGCGTGGCATGGTTCGTGGCCACCAGTTCAACAAGGTGGAGATGTTCCAGTTCACCACTCCCGAAACCTCCGACGAGGCCTTCGACGAGCTGGTCACCAAGGCTGAGAAGCTGGTTGAGGGTCTGGGCTTCCACTTCCGTACCGTGAAGCTGGCCGCCGGCGACTGCTCCGCTTCCATGGCTCGCACCTACGACATCGAGATCCTGATCCCCTCCATGGACGGCTACAAGGAGGTTTCCTCCGTGTCCAATGCCCGGGATTATCAGGCTCGCCGTGGTAATATCCGTTACCGCCGCGCTGATGGCAAGATCGACTTCGTTCACACCCTGAACGGCTCCGGTCTGGCTACTTCCCGTATTTTCCCCGCTCTGGTGGAACAGAATCAGCGTGCCGATGGCTCCATCGTCGTCCCCGAGTGCCTGAGAAAGTACCTGGGCGGCATTGAGATCATCGAAAAGAAGTAAAAAATAGGGAGGGTTAATCCCCTCCCCTACATAAAACAGAAAGGATATTTACTTATGAGCAAGAAGAATCCCAATAAGAAGGGTCTTTGGACCGAATTTAAGGAGTTTGCCATTAAGGGCAACGCCATGGCGCTGGCCGTTGGTACCATCATCGGCGCCGCATTCAGCACCATCACCAAGAGCCTGACTGATGACATCATCATGCCCATCATCAACATTTTCCTGGGTGGCACCGATTTCAGCCAGATGAAGATCGCTCTGCCCCGGATGCCTTGGGTTGAGCCCAAGTACGCCGATGTGCTGGACGAAGCCGGCAACATTATTGGCCAGGAAGAGATCATCAATTACCTGACTTGGGGTAATTTCCTCTCCGCCGTGATCAACTTCTTCATTCTGGCTATTGTTGTGTTCCTGCTGGTTAAGGGCATCAACAAGCTGGGCGAAATCGGCAAGAAGAAGGAAGTGGAAGCTCCCGCTGAGCCTCCCGCACCTCCCGCTCCCTCCAACGAGGAAGTCCTGCTGGGCGAAATCCGCGACCTGCTGAAGAATAAGTAATAACATAAAAATTCCCGGTGCAAATGCCCCGGTAATTTTTTATTTCAATCTTCTTTCCAAAGTGGAAGCGCTGAGGGATGTGAGGTACACCCGATTCATGCCGTACTCGGCGGTAACCGCAAAGGCTTTGGGCAGATCATCGCAGGGAACCACCTGCCCCTCCTTCTCTGCAGCGGCGAGAAATTCCCGTGTCCGCTTGGAGGTTGAGGTGTTGTCCAGATCGAAAATCCCAATAATCGCCCGTTCCCGAACGGCCATATCGTTGCCAATAGACAGATACATTACTTCAGCTTCTTCCACTCCGCTACGGCCATTTCGTCGCAGCGGTTATTTTTGGGGTTATCGGCGTGGCCTTTGACCCAATGGTAATGGAGCTCATGTTTCATGGTCAATTGTAGCAATTCTTCCCACAAATCCGGGTTTAGTGCGGGTTTTTTGTCGGATTTAATCCAACCTTTCTTCCGCCAGCCCCAAGCCCAACCCTTTTCCAGCGCGTCGATGACGTACTTGGAATCGGAGTACAGCTCCACGATGCAGGGCTCCTTCAACCGCTGGAGTCCACGGATCACAGCCGTCAGCTCCATGCGATTGTTGGTGGTTTCCGCCTCGCCGCCGGAAAGCTCCAACTCATGCCCCATGTACTCCAAAATGGCACCCCAGCCGCCGGGACCGGGATTACCGGAGCAGGCCCCGTCGGTGTAAAGGGTCACAGTTTTCATGCTTCTTCCTTTTCCGCCAGAGTCATGCCGATGACACGGTCATCTTCTTCCTTGAAGCGCATCACGATAACGCCCTGAGTGGCACGGCCGGCCATGCGGATATTGCCCACATCGGTACGGATGATGGTGCCGGACTGGGTAATGAGCATCAGATCCTCGGTGCCGTCAACCACCTTAACGCCAACCACCTTGCCGGTCTTCTCGGTGACCTCATAGTTCTTCACGCCCATGGAGCCACGGTTGGTGATGCGGTAATCCTCCACGGGAGTCCGCTTGCCGTAACCGTTTTCGGTGATGGTCAGCACAGCCTTGCCCTCGTGGGCACGGGCGGCGGCAACCACATAGTCACCCTCACGCAGCTTGATGCCGCGAACGCCCACAGCGGTACGACCCATGGCACGAACATCGTTCTCGTCGAAGCAGCAAGCCATGCCATCGTGGGTAGCAATCAGAATCCGGTGAGAACCATTGGTTTCCTTGACCTCGATCAGCTCGTCACCCTCGTCCAGCGTCAGGGCACGGATGCCGGTGGCACGGATATTCTTCAGGGAGGTAATGGGCAGGCGCTTCACGGTGCCGTCCCGGGTGATCATGGTCAGGTACAGCTCCTCGTTGCTCAAATCACGAGTATGGATCATGACGCTGACCTTCTCGCCCTGCTCGATCTGCAGGATATTGACAATATTAGTACCCTTAGCGGTGCGGCCGGCCTCAGGAATCTGGTAGCCCTTCTTCCGGAACACACGGCCCTTGTTGGTGAAGAAGAAGATATGGTCGTGGCTGGAGGCGGTGAACACGGTGGTCACATAGTCCTCGTCACGGGTGGCCATACCCTTCTTGCCCATGCCGCCCTTGCCCTGAGCGGCGTATTCGCTGGCGGGGGTACGCTTGATGTAACCGGCGGAGGTCATGGTAAAGACGCACTGCTCCTCGGCAATGAGATCCTCGATGTCGATCTCGTCCTCAACCTCCTGGATCTCGGTCTTGCGATCGTCGCCGAACTTATCCCGGATGGCGATCAGCTCCTCACGAAGCACGCCCTTGAGCTTAGCCTCGTCAGCCAGCAGTTCCAGGTAATAATTGATCTTGATCTGCAGTTCGTCATATTCTGCTTGCAGCTTTTCCCGATCCAGACCCTGCAGAGCCTTCAGGCGCATATCCAGAATGGCCTGAGCCTGAACATCGTCCAGACCGAACCGCTCCATCAGTCGCTCCTTAGCATCGTCGTAAGCGGAGCGGATGATGCGGATAACCTCGTCGATGTTATCCTGAGCGATGAGCAAGCCCTCCAACAGATGAGCACGCTCCCGAGCCTTGCGCAGATCGTACTGGGTGCGGCGAGTCAGCACATCCATCTGATGTGCCAGATATTCGTCGATGATCTGCCGCAGGGACAGAATCTTCGGCTGCTTCTGGTCATCCACCAGTGCCAGCAGGATGATACCGAAGCTGCTCTGCAGCTCCGTCTGCTTAAACAGATTATTCAGCACAACCTGAGGGTTGGCATCCCGCTTCAGCTCTATGACAATGCGCATACCGTTACGGTCGGTTTCGTCACGGAGGTCGGAAATGCCCTCCAGACGCTTGTCCTTCACCTGATCGGCGATCTTCTTGATCAGCTGCTTCTTATTCACCTGATAGGGCAGCTCGGACACAATGATCCGCACCCGATCCTTGGCAAAATCCTCAAATTCAGTCTTCGCCCGAACCACCACCTTGCCACGACCAGTGGCATAGGCGGCACGGATGCCACTGCGGCCCATAATGATGCCGCCGGTGGGGAAATCCGGGCCGGAAATATGCTCCATCAGGTCAACCATGGAGCACTCCGGGTCGTCGATCACCGCCACGCAGGCGTTGATGACCTCGGTGAGGTTGTGAGGCGGAATGTTGGTAGCCATACCCACGGCGATGCCGCTGGAGCCGTTGACCAGCAGGTTGGGGAACCGGCTGGGCAGAACCCGGGGTTCCTTGCGGCTTTCGTCGAAGTTGGGATCCCAGTTGACGGTTTCCTTGTCGATGTCCCGGAGCATCTCGTTGGAGAGCTTGGACAAGCGAGCCTCGGTATAACGGTAGGCAGCGGCAGGGTTGCCGTCCACGTCACCGAAGTTACCGTGGCCGTCCACCAGCACGTTGCGCATGGAGAAATTCTGGGCAACACGAACCATGGCATCGTAAACCGATGCGTCACCATGGGGGTGGTACTTACCCAGCACGTCACCGACGCAGGTGGCGGACTTTTTGAAGGGCTTGTCGGAGGTCAGGCCGCTTTCGTACATGGTGTACAGAATCCGGCGGTGAACGGGCTTCAGGCCGTCACGGACATCCGGCAGAGCACGTCCGACGATAACGGACATGGCATATTCAATGTAAGATTTTTCCATTTCATCGATCAGCAGAGATTCTGTGATCGTCTGATTGGGAAATGCAATATCCTCAGGCTTGTAACTACGATTGTGTGCCATAAAGCACCTCCATATAGTCAATTACAAGTTACAAATTACAAATTAATAATGCTCATTACCGAAGGCAATACCACAATTTGTAATTCGTAATTCGTAATTATGAATTAGATGTCAATATTGATAGCGTACTTTGCGTTGCGCTCGATCCATTCCTTCCGAGGCTCCACCTGCTCACCCATGAGCACGGTGAAGATAGCATCGGCCCGCATGGCATCGTCCAGGGTGATCCGGCGCAGGGTGCGCTTTTCCGGATCCATGGTGGTATCCCACAGCTCGTGGGCATCCATCTCACCCAGACCCTTAAACCGGGAGATCTCCACCTTTGCGTTGCTTTCGCCACGCATTTCGGCAGAAACAAGGTCACGCTCCTCGTCGGAATATGCCACACGCTCGGTCTTGCCCCGCTTCAGCTTGTACAGCGGCGGCACAGCGGAGTAAACATAGCCATTTTCGATCATGGGGCGCATATAGCGGAAGAAGAAAGTCAGCAGCAGGGTACGTATATGAGCGCCGTCCACGTCCGCATCGGACATGATGACCACCTTGTGGTAGCGCAGCTTCTCGATGTCGAAATCCTCACCAATGCCGCCGCCCAGAGCCACGATCAGCGGCGACAGCTTGTCGTTGCCGTAGACCTTGTCCACACGGGCCTTTTCCACGTTGAGCATCTTACCCCACATGGCCAAAATCGCCTGGAATCGGGAATCTCTGCCCTGGATGGCGGAGCCAGCAGCAGAGTCACCCTCGACGATGTACAATTCGCAGAGGCTGGGATCCTTCTCGTTGCAGTCCTGCAGCTTGTCGGGCATGCCGCCGGACTCCAAACCGGTCTTGCGGCGGGCATTTTCACGAGCCTTCCGGGCGGCCTCACGGGCACGGTTGGCCATCATGGCCTTCTCCAGAATGATCTTGGCAGTGGAAGGATGCTCCTCGAAATAGGTGGTCAGCTGATCAAACACGATCTGGTCAACCAACGTACGAATGTAGGCATTGCCCAACTTGGCCTTGGTCTGACCCTCGAACTGGGCATCGGTCAGCTTCACAGAGATGATGGCTGTGATGCCCTCACGGCAGTCCTCGCCGGAAACCTTGTCGTCGCCCTTGATGATGCCGTTTTTCAGGCCGTAGTTGTTCAGCACACGGGTCAGCGCCGTCTTGAAGCCGGTTTCATGCATACCACCCTCGGGGGTGTTGACCTCGTTAGCGAAGCTGAGGATGTTTTCGTTGTAGCCGTCGTTGTACTGCAAAGAAATTTCCGCAGAGGCGTCGCCCTTCATGCCGCTCATGTAGATCACATCGGTGTGCATGGGGGTCTTGTTCCGGTTGCACCAAGTGACAAACTCCCGGATACCGCCCTCGTAGCACATGGCATCGGTCACCGGCTCGTCCCCACGGTTGTCGGTGATGGAGATGCTCAGACCGGCGGTGAGGAATGCCTTCTCACGCATACGGGTGTGCAGGATCTCATAATCGTATTCGGTGGTGTCGAACATCTCCGGATCGGGCTGGAAGGTGACCTCGGTGCCGGTATGATCGGTCTTGCCCACGATGGTCATTTCCTGGGTGATGGCACCACGGGCGAATTTCATTTCATAGATGTTGCCGTTCTTGTGAACCCGCACCTTCAGCCACTGGCTCAGGGCGTTGACAACGGAGGCACCAACGCCGTGGAGGCCGCCGGAAACCTTGTAACCGCCGCCGCCGAACTTACCGCCGGCGTGGAGGACGGTGAAAACCACCTCCAGAGCGGGCTTGCCGGTCTGGGCCTGAATGTCCACGGGGATACCACGGCCGTCATCGGTGACGGTGATGGAATTTCCCGCATTGATGGTGACGGTGATGTGCTTGCAGTAGCCTGCCAGCGCTTCGTCGATGGAATTGTCCACGATCTCGTACACCAAATGGTGCAGACCGCTGGACGAAGTAGAGCCGATGTACATACCCGGCCGCTTACGGACAGCCTCCAGGCCTTCCAAAACCTGAATCTGCTCCGCGCCGTATTCTTGTGTTACCTTTTCGTCAGACATAATGTTACTCCTGTCCTGAAAAATTGCTGTCATTGCGAGCCAGTGCGCACACTGGCGTGGCAATCCCCTAGATATTCAGAGAATCCCTTCATACAAATCCAACCAATTTGGATTTCTTGATTCAATCAGCTTGTTTTTGTGCTTTCTATTCCAACCTTTAATCTGCTTTTCCCGTAGAATTGCAGATTCCACATCATTGGTTACTTCATAATATACTAAAAATTCCACGTTGTACCTTGCAGTGAAACTCCCCTTGTCCAAATGATGCTTGTGTTCATACACACGACGAACAAGATCATTGGTCACACCAGTGTAAAGAACCGTTTTATGTGTATTGGTTAATATATAGACATAATAATTCACATGGTACCTCTAATTAGGGGATTGCCACGCCAGTGTGCGCACTGGCTCGCAATGACATCTATTTTTTTACTGCTCCGGATTTAATTTCAACGGTCTTTCCCAATTTGGTGAACCGCTCCGGTTCGCAGCAGGTGATAAATACCTGACCCCGGTCGATTTGGTTCAGCACGAAATCCTGCCGCTTGGCATCCAGCTCCGACAGCACGTCGTCCAGCAGAAGCACCGGTTCGGTGCCCCACTCCCGACCCATCAGCTCCCGCTGTGCCAGCTTCAGGCTGATGGTTGCGGTACGGGTCTGCCCTTGCGAGCCATAGGATTTCAGGGAAATTTCATTGAGAAAAATGTCAAAATCGTCTTTGTGAGGGCCGGTCAGGCACTGCATGGAGTCCAACTCCGCCCGATAGTGGCTTTGCAGATGGTCTTCCAGTTGCCCTCTCAGCACCTCCACGGGAGCGAAGGGGTCGGTGACGGTGGAAACCGTCCGATATTGGAGAGAAAAATCCTCCACGCCCCCGGAAAATTGCCCATGGTAGGCTCCTGCGGCCTTGCCCAGGGCCTCGTAAAACCGAGCCCGATAGGAGATCAGCAGAGCGCCAACCTGGCACAGCCGTGCGTTGTACTCCGGCAGAATTTCCATCACCGCCGGATTTTCCAGCCGATCCTTGAGGATGCGGCTTTTTTGATCCAGAATTTTCTGATATTCACCCAGCGCCGCCTCGTAATTGGGCCGCAGAGCGCACAGAGCGGCATCGCCGAACTTCCGCCGGGGGGCAGAACCGGAACGCAGGATCATCAGATCCTCCGGGCAGAACAAAACCGCCGGCAACACACCTGCCACATCCGCGGCGGTGCGTTTTTTTACCCCGTTGCGCTGGAGCATCCGAGGCCGAGCCCCGGAAAACAGCACCCAACGGATGGTCTGCTCCCGGTCTTGGGCAGTGACTTCGCCGAGAATCTCGCCGAAATCCGCCCCAAAGCGAACCATTTCCCCGGTGCGGTTGGCACGAAAACTCTTGCCGCTGCCTAAATAGGCGATGGCTTCCAGCAAATTGGTCTTGCCCTGGGCGTTGTCGCCCACGATCAGGTTAACCCCGGGGTCAAATTCCAACTCTAGGTTAACATAATTCCGAAAATCCCGGAGATACAGCTTATTGAGGCTCATGGATGCAGATCAGATAATTGTCGCCGTCGAAGGAAAAACGGTCACCGGGGTACAGCTTTTTGCCCCGCATGGTGCAAATTTCTCCGTTTACGGAAACATTTCCCTCCTGAATTTCGGTCTTAGCCATGCCGCCGGAGGGCACTGCGTTGGCAAACTTCAGGGCATCCTGAAGCTTGATAAACTCTGTCCCGATCACCACGGGAATGGCAGATTCTTTTTTTCTTACAGTTACTTTCATAAATATTCTCCAATAAACGCTTACACGTTTCGTTAACCACTGTCATTGCGAGGCTCGAAGAGCCGTGGCAATCTCCCGGTACAACCTATCATCTAAGGATTTGGTTGTAAAGATCCACCCAATGGGGATTCATACCAAAAATCAGATCCGTTTTCCGGTTTCGTGACCAGCTTTTGATCTGTTTTTCCCTCTCAATCGCCACTCTGACATCGGTGGTTTCCTCAAAATACACTAGTTTGTCAACCTTGTATTTTGCTGTAAAACTATTCTTGTCAGCATGATTTTTGTGCTCATAAACACGCCGTATTAAGTCTTTTGTCACACCGGTATATAAAACGGTATGATTTTTATTTGTCAGGATATATACATAATACTGCATACAAATATTTCATCTTGTACCGGGAGATTGCCACGTCGCTTCGCTCCTCGCAATGACAGAGGAAGAACGGGCATTTTCTGTTTAGCCGTTCTTGATGCGGACGGGCAGCACCATGTATGCAAAATCGTGCTTATCGTCGGCAGGGGTCAGGACGATGGGGCTCAGGCCGTTGGTCAGCTCCATGACCACCTCATCAGAGGGCACCACACGCAGAGCGTCAGCCAGATAGCGCACGTTGAAGCCGATCTCCAGCTCCTTGCCGTCGCCGGCGATGGCGCAGCGGTCCTCGGCGGCGCCGATGGTGGTGTTGGTCTTGAGCAGCAGCACGTTGTCGGAGAACACGCAACGCACTGGGCTCTTGTACTTCTCGGAAACGATCAGGCCCACGCGGTCAATGGATGCGGCCAGATCGGACACATTGGCGCACAGCTTCACCGGGCAATTGGTGGGCACCACCCGACGCCAATCCAGGAATTCACCCTCCAGCAGGCGGCAAACCAGGGTTGCCTTGCCGATCTGGTAGAGAATGTGCTTGGGGCCCAGAACGAAGGATGCCTCGTCCTCAGAATCGGTGAGGATCTTCTCCACTTCCTTCAGGCCGGGAGAAGGCACCACGAAGGAGGTCTGCCGGGCGGTGGGGCTGGCAGGATGCCAAGTGCGCCGTGCCAGACGGAAGCCGTCCACGGCGATGGCGGAGATAGAATCGTCCTCCACCTCGAACTTGACGCCGGTATGCACCGGGCGACCCTGATTCTCAGCAACGGCGATGATGGTGGCGGAAATCAGCTCCTTCAGGGCATTCTGGGGGATGGCGATGGGTCTGCCGGTGCTGACATCGGGCAGCTCCGGGTAATCCTCGGCGCTTTCAGCGCTGATGGTAAAGGAGGCGTAGCCTGCCCGGATGGAAACCTTGTAGCTCTCATCCACCACAACCGTCACCGGGCCTTCCGGCAGACGGCGGATAATATCACCGAAAAGCTTGGCAGGCAGAATGCACTCGCCGGTGTCGGCAACATCGGCCTCGATTTCGTAGGTGATGGCGGTTTCCATATTGTAGCCCGTCAGGCTCAGGCCCATGCCGGCACGGCACAGAATACCCTCGATGACGGAAATACTGCTCTTCTGAGCAACGGTACGACCGGCAATATTCAGACCGGTGACCAGCATACTTTTTTCACAGGTAAAGCGCATAGGATTCATCCTTTCTTGTTTTTATGAAAGATATATATATCCATAAATAAGTTAGGTAGTAAAAGAAGTCGTAGAGAAAACTTATGTGGAAAAGTCCGATTTTCCTTACTGCCGCAACGACTTTTTTTCCACAACCCCTGTTGAGATTTTCCACAGCTATTAACAGCGGTTGTTGAAGGAAATTTTCCGGGAAGATTTCCACAGAAATTCTTTCCACATTCCACAACCCCTGTGGAAAAGAAATGAGATAGAATGAGTCAGTATCTCAATCAAAGGCAGGAGTTGATATTGGCAGTAATATCCCGAATGTTGTTCTGCAGAGTGGCGTCGCCCTTTTTCAGGGTGGTTTCCACCTTGCGGATATTGTAGAGCACCGTGGAGTGATCCTTGCCAAACTCCTTGCCGATGTCCGGCAGGCTCAGGTTCGTCAGCTTGCGGATCAGGTACATAGCCACCTGACGTGCCTCGGCGATGCCCTTGCTCTTCTGAGAGCCCCGGAGGGTGGCCTCGTCTACGGAGTAGAACTTGCATACCTGAGAAATGATCAGGCTGGGTGTGGGCAGGGCGTTGCCCTCGGACTTGAACATGTCGTCAATAGCCCGGGAAATGTTGGGCAGACCCAGGGGCATATCGTTCAGGTCACGGTAGGCCAGAATCTTCTTGACGGTGCCCTCGATCTGCCGGACGTTGTTGGTGACGTTGATGGCGATGTAGTTGCACACGTCATCAGGCAGATCCAGACCCAGGCTGTGTGCCTTGTTCAGCAGGATCGCCATACGGGTTTCATAATCCGGCGGCTGAATATCCATAATCAGACCCCACTCGAAGCGGGTGCGCAGACGATCCTCCAACGTGGGCATATCGCCGGGCTTCCGGTCGGAGGTCATGACGATCTGCTTGTTTTCCTCGTAGAGCTTGTTGAAGGTATGGAAAAATTCCTCCTGAGTGGAGTCCTTACCGGCGATAAATTGAATATCGTCGATCAAAAACAAGTCCGCTTCCCGGTATTTACTGCGGAATTCGATATTTTTACCGGTCTTAATGGCATCAATCAGCTCGTTGGTAAACTGGTCGCCCTTGATGTAGACGATGTTGGCGTCCGGCTTTTGCTTGCGGATGCCGTTGGCGATGGCGTACAGCAGATGGGTCTTGCCCACGCCGGGAGGGCCGTAGATGAACAGAGGATTGTAC
Source organism: Faecousia sp. (assembly GCA_045654265.1). Classification (GTDB taxonomy): domain Bacteria; phylum Bacillota; class Clostridia; order Oscillospirales; family Oscillospiraceae; genus Faecousia. Next base: position 2,614 of record JAZONA010000075.1, on the reverse strand, counting down.
ACCTGACCGGGGGTCTTGGATACGGCGATGGCGGCGCTGTGAGCCATGCGGTTAGAAGGGCCGACGATGAAGTTATCGAAGGTGAATTGGGGGTTAAAGTCCATGGAGGTGGGAGATTTGCCCTTGGACTTGTGAGCATTCAGCTCCTCGTCCCCAAAGACGATGACCTTGGCATCGGAATTGAAGATCTCCTTCAGAGCGTCCTGAATGTAAGGAACGCACCGCTGGCGGATAATATCCCGGCGGAATTCGGAGGAGGTGTGCAGGATCAGGCGCTCTTCGTTCAGCTCCACGATCTCCGCGTCGTCGAACCAGGCGGAGATGGTAACACTGCCCAGACGGTCCTCCATGTGGTTCAAAACCTTAGCCCAAACATAGGCGGAAGAGTACATATTGCGGCTCCTTTCGCAAGAATTTAAGGAAAAAAGGCGATATTATGCCCATAATATTTCAACCTAAATTTTAACACATTTCTGTGAAAAAAACAAGGTTTTTTTGCGGATATACAATATAAAAAAGAAATGGTTGTTTATCTTAGTAAATCTAGCAGGTATGTCATCCTGAGCGAGCGTCAGCGAGTCGAAGGATCTTCGCACCAACTTGACCCCAAATGTAATGGTAAATGCGTAGATCCTTCGACTCCGCTTCGCTCCGCTCAGGATGACACGCCCTTTGGGCGTGTTTGTGCCGCAATTTCATAACTCTGCTTAATAATTATTTCCCATATTTACAACCAGAATTTAGAGTGGTATAATGTATCCAAACTGAGAAAAAAGAGGAAAAAACATGAAAAAGCTACTTGCGATATTGCTGGCGCTGGCGATGCTGGTGTCTTTGATTGGCTGTACATCCAAGGTAGTGGAGGACATCCGCACCTCCCAGACCACCCTTGGCACCGAGCCCACCACCACAGCCCCGGAAGAAACCACGACACCCACCGACCCCACGGAGGAAACACTACCTCCCCAGATCGACCAGACGGATCCTCCCACGACCCAACCGGAGCCTACGGAGCCTCCCACCACACAGCCGGAACCGGAACCTACCGTTCCCCCCACGACCCAACCGGAACCCACGGTTCCTCCTACTACAGCACCGGAACCTGAGCCAGAGCCGGAACTGGAACCTCCCACGACCCAACCTCTGCCGGAACCGGAGCCTGAACCCGAACCAGAACCTGATCCGGAGCCGGTTCTCGACCCCAACGGCAGTTATACCACCAAGGATGACGTGGCGCTGTACCTGCATCTCTACGGCCGCCTGCCGAAAAATTTCATCACCAAGTCTGAAGCAAAGGCAAAATACGGCTGGAAAAGTGGTTCTTTGGAGAAAAAAGCCCCGGGCAAGACCCTGGGCGGCGACCGTTTTTACAACAAAGAAGGCCGACTTCCCGCCGGCCATACCTATTACGAGTGCGACATCGATACTCTGGGCAGTTACGCCAGCCGTGGTGCCAAGCGCATCGTCTATTCCGATGACGGCCTGATCTACTACACCGATGACCACTACGAAACCTTCACCTTGCTTTATAGCAATTTTGCTGTAATAGACATAAGCGCACTGCTATTCGCAGTGCGCTTTGTTTATTAGCCATCCTCGCTGTCGGCGAACTCGTTATCCCGATCCACGTTGATGAATTTGTTGTACAGCAATGTGGCAACGGACAGCAGCATACAAAACATCATCACGCCGCTGAAAATGCTGCCCCAAAATATGATCATCAGCACTGTCATGGTTACCATCAGTGCGATGAACAGAATCCATTGGAGCTTAGTCATCGTTCACGGGGGTGACGATGGGCTTACCATCCCGGTCTACCAGCACGCACAAGCCGCCGGCATAGCCGCTGCAGGAAAACAGATAGTTCACGCCGGTCTTTTTATCCACGTAGATGACCATGTTATTGTCGCTGAATCCACCTTGATCCACCAAAGTCTTAATAAAACGATCTTCTTTGATTACCATATTTTTTACTCCTTTACACCTTCGACGATGCCGTTGGCCAGACCCACCATGCCCTGCATCTGGGAGGGGATGATGATCTTGGTCGCCTTGCCGTTGGCTACCTTTTCCATGGCCTCGATGGACTTCAGCTTCAGAACCTGATCGTTGGGAGCCTTGTCGTTGAGCAGAGCCATGGAGTCAGCCAGAGCCTCCTGCACCGCACGGATGGCCTGGGCCTCACCGTCGGCCTTCAGGATAGCAGCCTGCTGTTCGGCCTCTGCCTTCAAAATAGCGGCCTGCTTTTCTGCGTCAGCCCGGAGAATGGCAGCTTCCCGCTCACCTTCGGCGATGAGGATGGCAGATTTCTTCTGACCTTCGGCCTGCAGAATGGACTGGCGGCGGTCACGCTCGGCCTTCATCTGCTTTTCCATGGAACTCTGGATATCCGCAGGGGGCAGAATGTTTTTCAGTTCCACCCGGTTGACCTTGATGCCCCAGGGATCAGTGGCTTCGTCCAGGATAGCGCGCATTTTGGTGTTGACCACATCACGGGAGGTCAGTGTCTGATCCAGTTCCAGGTCGCCGATGATATTACGCAGAGTGGTGGCCGTCAGGGTTTCCATGGCCATCATGGGCTGCTCCACGCCGTAGGTGTAGAGCTTGGGGTCGG
>JAZONA010000074.1:0-26641 GCA_045654265.1 Faecousia sp. | reverse complement strand
ATGGGTGCGCCGGTGTGTTGGCAACGGTGCCGGCGAAGTGGTGGTCAACTCCATCGACACCGACGGTGTCAAGGGCGGTTTTGACTTAGAAATGCTTCAAGCCGTGTGCGATGCTGTGAACGTTCCCGTCATTGCCTCCGGCGGTGCCGGTAAGATCGACGATTTTATTACTCTGTTCCAGACTTTACCCAAGGTGGATGCCGGTCTTGCCGCCTCCATCTTCCACTTCGGCGAAGTGTCCATCCGGGATTTGAAAGCCCAGATGGCCGCCGCCAACATCCCCACCAGACTGTAAGGAGAAGAAAAAATGATCAACATTGATGAACTGAAATTTGACGAAAAGGGTCTGATCCCCGCCATTGTGGTGGATGCCATCACCAAGCGTGTGCTGACCCTGGCCTATATGAACAAGGAAAGCCTGGCCATCTCCATGGAGAAGGAGCTGACCTGTTTCTGGAGCCGTTCCCGCAACGAGCTGTGGCTGAAGGGCGAAACCAGCAACAACTACCAGCACATCGTGTCCATCACCGCCGACTGCGACAAGGATGCGCTGATCGTGATGGTAGAGCCGGACGGCCCTGCCTGCCATCTGGGCACCGACTCCTGCTTTGAGAATCCCGTATTCCAGAGCGACGAGCGGCATGAATTCTCTTATCAGGGTCTGATGGATCTGCTGATCGGCCGCAAGATCGAGAAGAAGGAAGGCTCCTACACCACCTACCTTTTCGAGAAGGGTCTGGACAAGATCCTGAAGAAGGTTGGCGAGGAATGTACCGAGGTCATTATCGCCGCCAAGGACGACGACAAGAAGGAAACGATCTATGAGATCGCTGACCTTGCCTACCATGTGATGGTGCTGATGATCCAGATGGGCATTTCTCTGGAGGATATCCACAAGGAGCTGGCCTCCCGTCACGTCATCGACCACAAGGTCAAGCAGGAAAAAATGACGAAATAAGCATAAAAAGTTGCCCTCCGGGCAGCTTTTTGCATGGTAAATGATTGGTTAGCTTATCAAGGAATCACCCTATTAGAGGGATTCAATCACACCTTGGTCACAAGGAAAACAAAAAATCCTTTTCTGAGCTTCAGAACATTCTGAAGCTCAGAAAAGGATTCCGTAGAAAGGCCGTCCTCTTCGAATCCCGTCCTCTGCCAATAAAAAACACCACCCGATTGGGTGGTGTTTTTTATTGAAGACTGACCCTAATTTTAATACAAATGCACCCCCTTTTGAGTCGAGGGGGTGCAGTGTTAAATGTTGTTATGGAAATAGTATAAAGTCTGTGTGTCAATATCAAAATAGTAAACAGAATAATTATCAAACTTACCGTATGTTCCTTGCCCGATCGGTTCCCCATCTTTTGTTTCGATGTAGAAGAAATCTCCCTCGGACACAATTTTTTTGTCAAAATCGTAATTATCTTTTAGTTCTTCACCGATCGTTTCAACCCAATCTTCAAAGTTATCGATATGTAGTAGAATTTCCTCAACATCATCAGCAGTCGTTTCTGCAAAGAATTTTGACTCCTTTAGATCTTGAGCCGTAACGGATTCATAAGTATACTTTGCATAATCAGTAAAATCTTGAAAACCGCCAGAAGTGTATAATACCTTAGTTTTATAATCGGGCAGCGCGGCAAGTACCGGATCTTGATAAGAGCATCCACATAAACTAAGAAGCAGAGTTAGTGTTAATAGAAGCAATCCAAGCTTTTTCACATCCTTACCTCCTTTTTTATATGATATCAATAACAAGTTTGATTTTCAATATTTTAACGATTATTGGCTGCAATTCAACGATTATATCTACAATTTAACGATTATCAATCTTTTAACGATTTGAAACCGACATAAACAAAGAATTCGGTGATTTCGTCGTACAAAAGTTTTGAAAACACCGATTTTTGGTATAAAATAACCGTCATTCCGTTGTATCAGAATGACGGTTATTCTTTAGCAGAGGATGAGGGATTCGATTTAATCAATGTGTTGCCGCCGTCGAGCCGGCGGCAAGCAAGGCTCCCCCGGAGCCTTGCATTTAGATGGGTTCGAATCCCTATCCCGATTTTCTGCCAATAAAAAACACCACCCGATTGGGTGGTGTTTTTTATTGGCAGAGGATGAGGGATTCGAACCCCCGCGAACGGAGTCAGAGTCCGGTGTGCTACCGTTACACTAATCCTCTACGTCAGGCGCAAAATTCATTATACGCATTTTGCCGGAAAAGTCAAGTACTTTTTTCCAACTTCTTTAAAATTTTCCCGGGCAAGGGTAGTTTGCCCGGGAAAACAAGAATTATTCGCCTTCTTTGCGGATCACAGCCAGAACCGTCTGAAAAATGATCTTCCAGTCTACGGCAAAGCTCCGCTCCTGAATGTACTTCAGGTCCAGTGCCATCCACTCGTCGAACTCAATATCATTTCGCTTGGGCTGCACCTGCCAGTAGCAGGTCAGGCCGGGGGTGACGTACATCCGCTGCTTCTGCAGCTCATCGTACTGCTCCACTTCACGGGGCAGCGCCGGACGAGGACCGACGATGCTCATGTCGCCACGAAGCACGTTCCAAAGCTGGGGCAGCTCATCCAAACTGGTCTTGCGGATAAACCGACCTACCCGGGTGATCCGGGGATCGTCCTTCATCTTGAAGGCAGGGCCGTCCATCTCGTTTTCGTCCAGCAGATCCTTCAGCATTTCCTCGGCGTTGGAGTACATGCTACGGAATTTATACATCTTAAACAGCTTCCCATCCCGTCCGCAACGGATCTGGGAAAACACCGGATGCCCGTGGGGGTCATCGATGACGATAATCAGCGCAACAATCAGCATCACCGGCCAAAGTATCAGCAGTGCCAGCGCAGAGAAGAAAATATCCTGTCCACGGCGCAGTGCCCAATAGCCCCGCTTGGTATGAAGCTGCTCGTCCCGGTCAAGAACGTCCAGCTTTCGGGGTCTGCGATGCTTGTGATTATCAATAGGGGTCTTCGCTCCCATAACCATAAACCTCACAATTCTATATTTGCAAAGGGAATTTTTCCAGTATATTACCATAAAAATGGTATTTAGTCAATGCAATTTGCTGTTCCTGCGCATTATATGCCACTTTGTCGAAAAATGTGTGAAAAAAACGTTAAGGTTTCGTCTGTTCCCACGGAAAAGGCGTTCCGTTCAGCAGCTCTTTGCGGATATAACGGTAGATTTCCTTCTCGCCTTTGTCCCGGAGCATGGTCAGGAGAAATTCTAATTCCTGCCGAGTCTGTGGGTGCATCAGATCCTTTTCGCGGCTGCGCATCAGGTATCCGAGAGGGGAGGCGGGGGTGTATTTTTTGCCCTCGTAGACCTTGCAGGCGGCGATCCGGTCGGCAATCATTTCCGCCAGATACCGTCTGGGGACCGGAACTGGCTGATAGGTACGGGTTTCTCGATTCATGTCTACCCAGTATTCATAGTGATGGCGGTTGCGCCCTTTGTGATGCATCCAGGCTTCGCTGAATCCCTTATCCTCCCGCTCAGCGGCGTTGGGGCTGCGTACCCCTTGATAGTATCGGGCGCCATTCCAAAATTCTACAAAGGAATATTTGGACAGGTCGTGGGTCAAGCCTTGACGGATCAGACCCATGCGAAAGCAACCGCCCATGACCAGTAGGCGATGGGTGGTGATGGTTTTGAAATGTTTCCAAGGTTTCATGATCGTACCTCTTGTATGAGTTTGGGTATATTATAGCGGAAGCAGCGGGAAAAAGCAAGAGAACGGTATTTGTACGGCAAATGATTGTTTAGCGGGCATGGCCCGCCGCAAGACGCGTGCTGAAGCTGCGTGGTGGACGAATGCTGCAGGGTGTTGCTCGGTAACCAAAAGGTGGTTGTCGTAAGTAAAAACGTTACCGATCGGTACCCAATGGCGTAACGATTACCTCCCAACCGAGCACGAGAATGTCAGCCGGCACTGCCGGCAACAATCATTTATGTTTCTAAACAAGTTCCGGAAAAATAGTTGCGAAATGGTTATTTTTGTGCTAGAATAAAATATAAGGCGTAGTCTGCCCTGAGAGGCTGACAATATTTTTGGAAGAAGGATCGCTATGCTGACACCCAATGTGAATTTGAGCGGTAAGACCGTGCTGGTTACCGGCGCCGCAGGCTTCATCGGAGCCAATCTGGTGATGGAGCTGCTGCGGACGGTGGAGAATATCTCTATTGTCGGTCTTGACAATATGAACCCCTATTACGATGTGTCCATCAAGGAGTACCGTCTGGGAGAAATTGAAAAGCTGGCAGCACAGTACCCCGGCTCCAAGTGGGAGTTCGTTCAGGGCAGCATTGCGGATAGAGCGCTGGTGGATAGCCTTTTTGAAAAGCATGGCTTCTGCGTGGCGGTGAATTTGGCGGCTCAGGCTGGCGTTCGTTATTCCATTACCAACCCCGATGCCTACATCGAGGCCAATCTCATCGGTTTTTACAATATTCTGGAGGCCTGCCGCCACTATCCGGTGGAGCATCTGGTGTACGCCTCCAGCTCCAGCGTTTACGGCTCCAACAAGAAGGTTCCTTACTCCACCGAGGACAAGGTGGACAACCCCGTGAGCCTTTACGCCGCTACCAAAAAATCCAACGAGCTGTTGGCTCACGCCTATTCCAAGCTCTACAATATCCCCTCCACTGGCCTGCGGTTCTTTACCGTGTATGGCCCTGCCGGTCGGCCGGATATGGCCTACTTTGGCTTCACCAACAAGCTGCGCAAGGGCGAAACCATCCAGATCTTCAACTACGGCAACTGCAAGCGTGACTTCACCTATGTGGATGACATCGTGGAAGGTGTCAAGCGGGTGATGGTACGTGCCCCCTTCAAGGAAAACGGCGAGGATGGTCTGCCGCTGCCTCCGTACCGGGTGTACAACATCGGCAACAGCAGCCCGGAAAATCTGCTGGACTTCGTGGACATTTTGCAGCAGGAGCTGATTGCTGCGGAGGTTCTGCCTGCCGATTACGATTTTGAAGCCCACAAGGAGCTGGTGCCCATGCAGCCCGGTGACGTGCCGGTGACCTTCGCGGACACCACCGCTTTGGAGGCAGACATGGGCTTCCGTCCGGCAACCCCCCTGCGTGAGGGTCTGCGGCGGTTCGCCAAGTGGTACAAGGAATTTTATCTAAGCTGAGGAAGTGCGGATATGAATAAGAAGTATACCATCGCCGTAGCCGGTACCGGCTATGTGGGATTGTCCATTGCAACCTTGCTGGCACAGCATCACAAGGTCTATGCGGTAGACATCGTGCCGGAGAAGGTGGAGCTGATCAATCAGCGCAAGTCTCCCATTCAGGACGATTACATTGAAAAATACCTGGCGGAAAAGGAGCTGGATCTGACCGCTACCTTGGATGCTCAGATGGCTTATGCCCAGGCGGATTTCGTAGTCATTGCCGCTCCCACCAACTACGATCCCAAGAAGAATTACTTCGATACCTCCGCTGTGGAGTCGGTGATCCGTCTGGTGATGGAAACCAATCCCAATGCCATCATGGTCATCAAGTCCACCATCCCCGTGGGCTTCACCCAGAGCATCCGGGAAAAGACCGGCAGCAAGAATATCCTCTTCAGCCCTGAATTCCTCCGGGAGTCCAAGGCGCTGTACGACAATCTGTACCCCAGCCGCATTATCGTGGGTACCGATGATGATCGGATGGAGGAGGCAAAAATTTTTGCCGCATTGCTGCAGGAGGGTGCCATCAAGGAAGATGTGGATACCCTGTTCATGGGCTTCACCGAGGCAGAGGCTGTGAAGCTGTTTGCCAATACGTATTTGGCTCTGCGTGTGTCCTTCTTCAATGAGCTGGACACTTACGCGGAAATGAAGGGTCTGGACACCAAGCAGATCATCGACGGCATCTGCCTGGATCCCCGGATCGGCAGCCATTACAACAATCCCAGCTTCGGCTACGGCGGCTACTGCCTGCCCAAGGATACCAAGCAGCTGCTGGCAAACTATCAGGATGTGCCGGAGAATCTGATTCAGGCCATCGTGGACAGCAATCGTACCCGTAAGGATTTCATTGCTGACCGGGTGCTGGAGATGGCCGGTGGATACGATGCCAACGCATCCTTTGATGCCAGCCGGGAAAAGGAAGTGGTGGTGGGCGTGTACCGTCTGACCATGAAGGCCAATTCCGACAATTTCCGCCAGAGCTCCATTCAGGGCGTTATGAAGCGGATCAAGGCCAAGGGTGCCACCGTGGTTATTTACGAGCCCACCCTGAATGACGGCGATACCTTCTTCGGTAGCAAGGTGGTCAATAATCTGACCGCTTTCAAGGCTCAGTGCGGCGCCATCATCGCCAACCGCTACGATTCCTGCCTGGACGATGTCCGGGAGAAAGTTTACACAAGAGATATTTTCCAAAGAGATTGATATGAGTGAGAAAAAGTCCCTGAAGCTGAACTTCATAATGAATGCGATGCTGACCATGTCATCGTTTCTGTTCCCACTGATCAGCGCCCCGTACATTTACCGGGTTCTGCAGGCGGACGGCAAGGGCAAAGTCACCTTCGCAACCTCCCTGATTGCGTATTTTCTCATGCTGGCTCGGCTGGGCATTCCTACTTATGGTGTTCGTGCCTGCGCCAAGGTTCGGGACGATAAGCAGGCGCTGTCCAAGACCGCCCATGAGCTTCTGATCATCAATTTGATCATGAGCGTGGTGTCCTACGGACTGCTGTTTTTGGGTCTGGTGTTTGTGCCCCAGCTTCGGGAGGATCGGGTGCTGTATTTGGTGGTCAGCCTGACCATTATTTTCGACACCATCGGCATGGAGTGGTTGTACAAAGCCTTGGAGCAGTACAGTTATATCGCCATCCGCTCCATGATCTTCAAGCTGATTGCGCTGGTGGGTACGTTCCTGCTGGTAAAAGGCAAGGACGATTATGTGATTTACGGCGGCTTGACCATTCTGGCGGCCTCCGCTTCCAGCATTTTTAACTTCTTTCACGCAAGAAAGTATATTTCCATGCGTCCCATGGGCGGCTACAAGCTCAGCCCCCATATCAAAGCCGTGGCCATTTTCTTCGCTATGACCTGCGCTTCTACCGTCTACACCAATCTGGATACGGTGATGCTGGGCTTCATGCGTGGGGAAACCGTGGTGGGCTACTACGATGCGGCGGTGAAGATCAAGAGTATTTTGGTCAGCATCGTCACCTCTTTGGGCGTGGTGCTTCTGCCCAGAGCCTCCTATTATGTAGAGCGGGGACTGATGGAGGAATTCCGCAGTATTTCCCGCAAGGCGTTGAATTTCGTCTTCGTGGCGGCATTGCCTATGATGTTGTATTTTATGCTGTTTGCCAAGCAAGGCATCCTGCTTCTGTCCGGCGAGGGTTATGATCCTGCTGTGTCTGCTATGCAGATCATTATGCCTACTTTGCTGTTCATCGGCCTTTCCAACATTCTGGGCATTCAGATTCTGGTGCCCATGGGCAAGGAAAAGGTGGTGCTGTGGTCGCTGATCGTGGGCGCTGTGGTGGACGTGATCATCAATATTGCGCTGATTCCCGGTTACGGTGCCGCCGGTGCCGCCGCCGGTACCATGGTGGCGGAATTTGCGGTGCTTGCCTATCAGTTCGTGGTTCTGCGCAAGGAGGTTCTATCTTCCTTCCGTAAAATCGGCTACTGGAAGTTGCTGTTGGCGCTGGTGGTGGCTACCGCTGCATCCATTTGGGTGCTGTGGCTGGATTTGGGTCTGCTGGTAACGCTGATCATCTCCGCTGTACTGTTCTTTGGATGCTACGGACTGATGCTCCTGATTCTGAAGGAGAGCATGACCACGGAACTTTTAAAACAAATCTTGGGTAAGTTTTTCAAGAAAAAGTGAGGATTTTTCCTATGAAATATGATTATTTGGTGGTGGGTGCCGGACTTTACGGTGCGGTGTTCGCCCGGGAGGCGGTGCGTGCCGGCAAGACCGTGCTGGTCATCGACAAGCGGCCGAATATCGCAGGCAATGTGTACACCGAAGCAATGGAGGGCATCAACGTCCACATCTACGGCGCTCACATTTTCCACACCAACAACAAGCAGGTTTGGGATTATGTAAACCAGTTTACGGAATTCAACCGCTTCACCAACGCCCCGGTGGCCAATTACAAGGGGGAGCTGTACAGCCTGCCTTTCAATATGTACACCTTCAATAAGATGTGGGGCGTGGTCACTCCCCAGGAGGCAGAGGCCAAAATCGAGGCCCAGCGCCGGGAGGCCGGTATCACCGAGCCGAAAAATCTGGAGGAGCAGGCCATTTCTCTGGTGGGTCGGGACATTTTCGAGAAGCTCATCAAGGGCTACACCGAGAAGCAATGGGGTCGTGACTGCAAAGACCTGCCTGCATTCATCATCAAGCGTCTGCCGGTGCGGCTGACCTTTGATAACAACTATTTCAACGCCCTCTATCAGGGCATCCCCATGGGCGGCTACACCAAGATGGTTGCCAATATGCTGGACGGCATTGAGGTGCGGCTGAATGTGGATTATCTCACCAACAAGGCGGAGCTGGATACTTTGGCGGACAAGGTGGTCTACACCGGTGCCATCGATGCCTACTTCGGCTATCAGCTGGGCGCTCTGGAGTACCGCTCTGTCCGGTTCGAAACCGAGGTTCTGGATATACCCAATTTCCAGGGCAATGCTGCGGTGAACTACACCGACCGGGAGACCCCCTGGACCCGGATTATCGAGCATAAGTGGTTCGAGTTTGGCGACCAGCCCAAGACCGTCATTTCCCGGGAGTATTCTTCCGAGTGGAAGGTGGGCGACGAGCCTTACTACCCCGTCAACGACGAGAAAAACGGCGCACTGTACCTGCAGTATAAGGCACTGGCGGAGCAGGAAAAGCGGGTGATCTTCGGCGGCCGGCTGGGTGAATATAAGTATTACGATATGGATGCGGTTATCGCTTCTGCGCTGACCCTCTGCGAAAAAGAGTTAAAATAAAGGAGAAAAGGACATGAAAACAGCATTGGTCATCATGGCGGCAGGCATTGGTTCCCGTTTTGGCGGCGGTATCAAGCAGCTGGAGCCCGTGGGCCCCTGCGGCGAGATCATCATGGATTACTCCATTTTCGATGCCTTGGAGGCAGGCTTCAATAAGATCGTTTTCATCATCCGCAAGGATATTGAGGCAGATTTCCGGGAGGTTATTGGCAACCGCATTGAGGCGGTGTGCGCCGAGCGTGGCGTGGAAGTGGCATACGCATTCCAGAGCCTGGATGCCCTGCCCGAAGGTGTTACCGTTCCCGAGGGTCGGACCAAACCCTGGGGTACCGGTCAGGCGGTGCTATCTGCTGCGAATGTGATCGATTGCCCCTTTGCTGTCATCAATGCCGACGATTACTACGGCAAGGAAGCCTTCGTCAAGCTCAGAGAATTCCTCTGCAAAGGCGGCGCTGACAATGCCTATGCCATGGCTGGCTTCGTGCTGAAAAATACCTTGTCCGACAATGGCGGTGTCACCCGTGGTATCTGCTGTGTGGACGGCAAAGGCTACCTGACCGACGTCCGGGAAACCAAGAACATCGTTAAGACCGCCGATGGCGCTGAGGTAAACGGCGTGGCGGTGGATCCGGAGTGCTATGTGTCCATGAATATGTGGGCGCTGAAGCCGGAGTTTATCGCTGTGCTGAAGGCAGGCTTTGAGGAGTTTTTCCGCACCGCCGCTAAGGATGACCCCCTGAAGGCGGAGTACCTGTTGCCCATTTACATCGGTCAGCTCCTTCGTGAGGGCAAGGTCACCGTGCAGGTGCTGGAAACCCAGGATAAGTGGTTTGGTGTTACTTACCGGGAGGATAAACCTGCGGTGGTGGAGAGCTTCCGCAAGCTCATCGAAAACGGCGTGTACACTGCGCCTCTGTTTTGATTACAAGGGCGTGTTGCAAAAGCAACACGCCCTGTTTATATGAGGGAATGGTATGAAAATTGTCACATTGGTGGAAAATACTGCCTGCCGGGAGGACTTGGCGGCGGAGCATGGACTGAGTTTGTATATTGAAGCCGCCGGGGGGCGGATTTTGTTCGATATGGGGCAGGGGAGTGCCTTTGCGGAGAATGCGGAAAAATTGGGCATCGATCTAAGCAAAGTGGATCTGGCGATCCTTTCCCATGGACACTATGACCATGGTGGCGGATTGGAAACCTTTTTGAAGATCAACAGCAAGGCACCGGTGTACCTGAGCCGGTACGCTTTTGAGAAGCATTTCAATGCCACCGGTAAATTCATCGGTCTGGAACCGATGGAATCCGACAGATTGATTTTTACTGAGGACTATTTGGATCTGGGGCAGGGGATGTACCTGCGTTCGGGCAACGAATATGGTCATAAACCTGCGTCCTACGGTTTGACAGCGGAGCAGGACGGCGTAACCGTTCCGGAGGATTTTCGCCATGAGCAGTATTTGCTGATCCGGGAAAAGGGAAAGACCGTCTGCATCAGCGGTTGCTCCCACAAGGGGATTCTGCAAATTGCAAATTGGTTCCGGCCGGATGTGCTGGTGGGAGGATTCCACTTGAAGGCGGTATCGCCGGAGGATCCGTTTTTGCTGGATGCTGCGCAAGGTCTGCTGGGGCTACCGCCGGTGTATTATACCGGACATTGCACCGGTCAGGCGCAATTCGAAAAAATGAAAACCGTGATGGGGGAACGGCTTTTTGCCATCTCCACCGGCACGGTACTGGAAATTTGCGTATAAAAAAGAAATGACCCTTGGCTCGTTGCGTGACCACCACAACAGCCAAGGGTCATTTCATTGAACTCTTGATATCTAACATCTTGGTTACCTCGCTTTCTTAGAATAGACGCGACTTTCAAAAATTTGAATTGCTTCCGGATCAATTCCTTGATTATGGTTTCTGAGAAATTCTATGTCATCGGAAGAGTAGGTGAAAGCCCGCCTTCGATCCTGTTTTTCATGAGGATCTTAGAGTGATTAGATCATTGGTATCACCTCTTTGTATCTATATAATAGCCCAGGGATTTGAAAAATGCAAGACGGAATATTATATAAAAAAGTTGCTTGGAAATCGTGCAAATAGGAGAAACGCAAACTTTCTGAAAGAAAACAGTTGACTGGAACGCAGTTTCTGTGATATGATAAATATGTTGGGGTGCAATTTTGCCCCAACTTTTTTATTGCAATCTAAAGGTGCTTTGTTTGACACCGAGTGGGATTTTTTATGCTGCGAAAACATGGAGGAAATGGGTTCTGCCCAAGCCCTCAAAAAACCAAAAGGGCAAACACACAGCAATAGCACCAGGTTTGCACAGAATAAACAAAAAGAAGGATAAAAATATGGTAAAAATACCTATTTTTATTTACGGCGATTTATTATATAATTATTCTGGTTATATCCCGAAATATTACTCTATGAGGAGGAAAAACACATGAAAGCAACTACTAAGCGCCTTGTCGGCATTCTGCTGGCTATGGCAATGGTCCTGGCAATGCTGCCCATGGCAGTCTTCGCTGCCGGTACCACCACTCTGTACTGCGCCGCTCCCTCCAACTGGACGAACTGCAACGTCTACTGGTGGGGTAGTAGCGACACCAACCCTGGCTGGCCCGGCAAGGCCATGACCAAGGGCGATGATGGCATCTGGTACTACGAAGTTCCCGCTGATGCCACCAATGTCATCTTCAATAATGGCTCCGGCCAGTCCCCTGACCTGGTCATGCCCGCCGATGACAAGGTTCAGTACAACTACGAGGCTAAGGAATGGGTCACCTATGGTGCCGATGTTCCTGTAGTCGAAACCATCTACTACCTGCGCGGCACTATGAACGGCTGGGACACCAGCATGCCTATGACCAAGCAGGAAAATGGCACCTACGCCATCACCGTGGACCTGGCTGCCGGTGATTACGAGTACAAGGCTGCTATCGCTGACTGGAGCTGGTCCTGCCCCGGCGGCGGCAACCTGACCCTGACTCTGGACGCTGACGACACCGTCACCTTCACTCTGGACCTCAACGCCAACTCCCTGACCTACACCCTGGCCAGCGGCACTGTTGTGGAGGTCGAGTACTTCCTGCGCGGCTCCATGAACGAATGGAGCGCCAACGATGCTTCCAAGATGGTCAAGCAGGCCGATGGCACCTATGCTATCACCCTGTCTCTGGCTGCCGGTACTTACGAGTACAAGGCTGCTATCGCTGACTGGAGCTGGTCCGTTCCCGGCGGCGACAACGCTGTCCTGACTCTGACTGAGGCTGCTGATGTCACCTTCGTTTTGGATGTGGCTGCTGGCACTCTGACTAACGACGCTCCCATCGAAGAGCCCGCTCCCGAGCCCACCTACGAGTACTACGTCGCCGGTTCTGCAGCTCTGTGCAATGGCATCGAGTGGGATCCCGCTGCTGAAGAGAACAAGATGACCTGGAATGACATGTACGGTGGATACGCCATCTATTACCAGGTGATGCCTGGTACCTATGAGTTCAAGATTACCACCGGTTCCTGGGATACTCCTTCCTACGGCGATGGCAATGGCAATATGACCCTGAAGATCAATGGCCATAGTTTGGTTGTCATCGTATTCAACCCTGAGACCCAGGAAATCAACTGCATCGTCAATGAGGTTGCTAGTGATTATATCAAGTGGCAGCTGAATGCTGACGCTTCCGCTGACGATGAAACCGTCGACCTGCGTTTTGTGACTTTCGTTGAGACTCTGGATTACGCCAAGGTGGAGTTCTATGCAACGATCAATGGTGTTGAGTCCGAGGCCATGGTTGCTACCACCGTTTACGAGTCCATTGTTGCCGGCGGCACTTCCCTGACCTGCGAGGATATCTTCGATACGGAAGGCTATCTGGTCACCTACACCATCGAGAATCTGCCTGCAGAGTATTACGATGCAGAGATCCTGGTGGAAGCTGTTTATTACTTCATTGATGGTGGCAATGGCTCCACCGGCCACCGTACCATCGTTGTTTCTGACGCATTCTAATTGAGGAGGAATTCCAAATGAAGACTTTTTACGAAGCTCCCGAGATGGACGTTGTTGAGTTTGAGGTTGAGGACATCATCACCACCAGCATTGGCGGTGAGGCAGGCGATCTGTCCGACCTTCTGAAGCCCTCCGACAACTTCAACGGTGGCGCTCTCCACTAATCCATAAAAATTGCAGGCACCGGTTCTCCGGTGCCTGCTTTTTCCTTATTTATCTTATCAAAAACCTAAAATTGCCATTGAAATGCCTGAAAAAGTGTGATAGACTAATAAAAAGACCAAATATAGCAAAGGAGTAATGAATATGAAGCGGATGTATCAGAATCCTGAAATGGATGTTATTTACTTCGAGGTTGAGGACATTATCAGCACCAGTGATGTTACTACCACAGGCACTACTGTTCCCAGCACTACCGCCGGCGGTCTGGTCAATGGCGGCATCGGCGGTGACGTTGGCTCCGGCGACAGTGGCAAGTTCGAAGATCTCTTCCCCGGCCTGTAAAAAGCAAAACCCTCTGCTTCGGCAGAGGGTTTTTTTATCCTTCAATCTGACGCTTGATAGCATTTAGAGTTTCGTCGCTGATCACATGTTCAATCTTGCAGGCGTCTTCTGTGGCGATTTCGGGGCTGACCCCCAAGGAAATCAGAAAATTCGACAGAACCGTATGCCGCTCAAAAATTTTTCGTGCGACTTCAAGACCTTCTTGGGTGAGCGTCAGGTAGCCTGCCTCGTTCAGCACCACATAGCCGCCTTGCTTCAGCAGACCAACTGCACGGCTGACGCTGGGCTTGGAGTAGCCCATGTGCTCGGCAATGTCCACACTGCGGACATGGGGATTGCGTTGTGTCAGAATGTAGATTGTTTCGATGTACATTTCAGCAGATTCATGCAGTGCCATGCCGCACCTCCTTCACAGTTTCCAATAGTATACCATAGAATACTTCCTATTTCAAGTCTGATGGCGTTTAAATGGTTGCTTATTAACCCATTCCTTTTCCAGAAGCGAGTGTGCTGAAAAAGATGTAACAGAGTGGTGAAAAAACGATGAAACTACTGCAGTAGTGTTGACAAATGGGAAATGGCGTGTTATTATGATTGTACACTACTGCAGTAGTGTACAAAAAAGGAGATGATCGCATATGAAACTGCAGGATTCGGAGATAAAGGTTATGGATGTTTTATGGCGGGAAGGGGATTGTACCGCTAAGCATATTTCCGACGTTCTGGGGGAACAGATCGGTTGGAATATGAACACCACATATACCCTCATCAAGCGGTGTATTGCCAAAGGTGCCATAGAACGCATAGAGCCTAACTTTATGTGCCATGCACGGATTGAAAAAGTGGCAGTGCAGGAGGCAGAAACCAACGAACTGATCGACAAAATTTTCGACGGCTCGGCAGATAAGCTTTTTGCATCCCTTTTGGGCAGAAAAAAGTTTTCTGAGGAACAGATTGCTCATTTACGGCAGATCGTAGGTGAGCTGGAATGAGTTTAAGGCAAATGAGCATCTCCGGGGGGATCCTGATTTTGGGGATTCTGGTGATCCGGGCGCTTTTGCTTCATCGATTGCCCAAGAAAGCTTTCACGGCGTTGTGGCTCGTAGCAGTGATTCGGTTGTTGGTACCGGTGGCGGTGCCTATTTTTGGACAGGCGTTTCAAGGTGTAGAACATGCAGTGCGGGAAGGCTTTTCTGATACATCTATATCTAAGCTAGTGGAGCAAGGAAACTTGGTCAGCGAAACACTGAGCTCTTGGAAAATTGTATGGATCGCCGGTGCTGTTTGTTTGGGGGGATATTTTTTCGTTGCACTCTTGATTTCTTTAAAGAAATTTCGGAATGCTACTCCGGTGGATAACAGCTTTATCAGGCGTTGGCAGGATGCCAATAAGCTTAAAAGAACCGTTTCGATCCGTCAGTCCGGGCAGATTTCCGCTCCGCTGACCTATGGGGTGTTTCGACCGGTGCTTTTGATACCCCAAAATCTGGATTGGCAGGACGAGCAACGGTGTGGATACTTATTTGCCCATGAATATGCACATATTCGGCAATTGGACACGTTGAAAAAGATGTTGCTGGTGGTCGTTCTTTGCCTGCACTGGTTTAATCCGCTGGTGTGGTTCATGTATTTGCTGTTTAATCGGGATATGGAGTTAGCTTGTGACGAGGCGGTTCTCCGTCCGGGGCAGTTTGAAACCCGTAAGGACTATGCTTTGCTTCTTATCGATCTGCAGGAGCGAGACAGCCGGTCGGCGTGGGGAAACCACTTCAGTAAAAATGCGGTGGAAGAACGAATTGTTGCCATTATGAAAAGCAGGAAAGTGTCCCCAATGTTTCGGGTGATGTCAGTGATGTTGGTGCTGGTTGCGTTGCTGTGTTTTGCAACCACTGCTCAGGCTGAACATGCTCAAATCACTGCGGTGCAGGGGCAGAAGCAGGCTTGGGTGTGGCCTACGGTGAGTCGAACAATTTCCACGGAGTTTGGGGAACGTACTCATCCTATTACCGGAGAAACCATGTTTTTCGATCATATTTATATTGCCGGTGAGCGGGGAGACGGCGTGTTTTCCTCTGTTTCCGGAACGGTAAGCCAAACCGGTTTTGATAATCAATATGGCAATTTTGTTGTGATTTCCACAGGAAATGGGGTGCAAACCCTATATGGCCAGTTGGAAAATATACTGGTTGCGGAAGGTGCCGGGATCAAGGCCGGGGCGAAAATCGGTGCCGTTGGTGCTACGGGAACGGTCACGGGGCCGTGTTTGTCCTTCGGCGTGCTGGTGGATGGGAAGCCGGTGGATCCCATGGGATATTTCCAATAATTTTCTTTCATGGGGGATCTTGTTTACATAAATTTATAAAATGTTCACTAAACTGCATTGACTAACCTTTTTGCGTATGTTACAATTTGGTTACACTATGGGATGGAGAAAAAGAACCATGATTGAGTTTATCGATGTTACAAAATCCTATACCGTGGGAACCCGGGCACTGCGGGGCATTTCCTTCCAGATTGAGGACGGCGAGTTCGCTTTTTTGGTGGGTCCTTCCGGCTCCGGTAAGTCCACGATTATGAAGCTGATCACCGGTGAGTTGAAGCCTACCTCCGGTTCTGTTCATGTCAACGGCTACTCTTTGGAGCGGATCCGCAAGCGGGAAATTCCCTACCTGCGCCGCACCGTTGGCGTTGTGTTTCAGGATTTTCGCCTGATCGAGAATATGACGGTGTATGATAATGTGGCCTTTGCCATGCGTGTGGTTGGTGCGAAAAATAATCAGATTCGGGAACGCGTACCGTATGTGCTGAACCTGGTTGGACTGGAGAACAAAAGCCGCCGGCACCCCGGCGAGCTGTCAGGCGGTGAGCAGCAGCGTTTGGCTATTGCCCGTGCCCTGGTGAACAACCCCTCCACCATCATCGCCGACGAGCCTACCGGCAACCTGGACCCGGCACGCTCTTTTGAGCTGATGACGCTCCTGCAGGAAATCAATAATCTGGGCACTACCATGCTGGTGGTTACCCATGAGCAGAATCTGGTGGAGCAGTTTACCAACCGGGTCATCACTATCAATGAGGGTCTTATTACCAGCGACAGATTGGACGGGCATTACGAATATGAAAATCAATAATATCGGATATTTGCTGAAAGAGGGCATCCGTGGCATTTTCCTCCACGGCTTTATGTCCTTTGCTGCCGTGATCGTTACGGTGGCCTGCCTGCTGATCGTGGGCAGCTTCTCCATTTTGGTGTACAATGTGAACATCATTGTGGATGATTTGAATAAGACCAGCCAGGTCATCGCCTACATAGATGAAAGCTACGATGAAAGTCTTGCAGAAACGGTAGAAAGTAAGATCCGCCAGATCGAAAATGTTCATACGGCAGATCTGGTCGACCGTGAAAAAGCGCTGGAGGAATTTATTGCGGAGCATGAGGGTGAAGCGGCGTTTTCTGGTCTGGATCCGGAGATTCTGCGCCATCGTGTGGTGATAAATCTGGAAGAAAATGCTGACATGGCAAAAACCGTAGCCGAGATCGAGAACGTTATGGGTGTGGCGGATATTTCTGCTCCCTATGAGCTGGCCGAGGGCTTCAATACCCTGCAGAATATCCTGCAGGTGATCTCTATTGTGGTAATCGCCATTTTGCTGCTGGTGTCTTTGGTCATCATTTCCAATACCGTTAAGCTGGCAATGTACGATCGCAAGGACGAAATCGCCATTATGAAAATGGTGGGCGCTACCAATGGATTTATTCGTTTGCCCTTCGTGGTGGAGGGCTTTACTCTGGGTATGCTGGGCGCTGCAATTGCTTTCGGCATAGAGTGGCTGCTTTATGACCTGCTGGTCAATCGGATTCATGCTATGGATACCCTGAATCTGTTCCAGCTGGTATCCTTCCAACGGCTGCTGGTGCCCATGGTATGCACCTTCATTGGTGCGGGCATGTTTGTCGGCGTGGTAGGTAGCTGGACTTCCATCCGGAAGTTTATGAATGTTTAAGGAGAGTTTATGAAAAATAAGAGATTGTGGGTGTCTGTCATTGCTGGCATTCTGGCGGCCTCTCTGCTTCTTGGCTTGGTGTTGAGCGTGATTCCGCAAAAGGCGGAAGCGGTTACCTCCAGTGAGCTGAAGGAACAGCTCAATGAGCTGAAGTCTGACCGGGATGCCATCACCTCCAAGATTGATGCCCTGGAAAAAGAGCAGGATGCCAACCGCAAGGATATGGAAGGCATTTTGCAAAATAAGGCAGCACTGGATCAGCAGATCGCGTTGCTGTATGCGGATATGCAGAATGTTAACGACCAGATCGCCGCTTATCGGCTGCTGATCGCTGACAAGCAGGAGGAATTGGACGCGGCTCAGACCCGTCTGGACGAGCTCACCGAGAAGAATCGGGAACGGCTTCGTGCTATGGAAGAAGAGGGCGATCTGAACTACTGGTCTGTTATTTTCAAGGCTAGCAGCTTTTCGGATCTGCTGGATCGGGTAAATATGATCAATGAAATTGCCAAATCCGATCGGCAGCGCCTGGAGATGATGAATGAGGCTGCGGAAGAAGTCCGAGATGCCAAGGCAGAACTTTCTACGGAGAAGGTTGCTCTGGAGGAAGTGAAAAAGGGACTTGAAACTACCCAGGCAGTTTTGGAGGTCAAGAACCAGGAGGCTGCTCAGCTGCTGGAAGATCTGGTGAACACGGCGGAGGATATGGATGCGCTGCATCAGCAGTTCGAGTCTGAGGAAGAAGAGTTTTTAAAGGAAATTGCCAAGAAGGAAGAGGAGTTCAACAAGGTTCTGGCTGCGGAGAAGGAGTCTTCCCGTTTGGCTTCCATCAAGCAGTCCTCCATCGAGGCATCCATTGAGGCGTCTATTGCGGAATCCATTTCCATTGAGCAGTCCAAGCATCAGGCCACTGCCGGTACCACTGGTGGCGGTGGTGGAAATGGCGGCTTTGTGGAGAATCCCGCTAATGCCCGCTGGCTGATTCCCTGCAAGTATTACTATGTCAGCAGCCCCTTCGGCTACCGCTGGCACCCGGTCACCGGTAAATGGACCATGCACAATGGCGTGGATCTGCCCTATCCGCAGGGCACACCCATCTATGCCAGCCGCAGCGGCACCGTGACCATTGCTACTTACAGCTCCACTGCCGGTAACTACATTTCCCTGAACCACGGCGACGGTTACTCCAGTGTGTACATGCATATGACCCACTATGTGGTGGGCGTTGGTGACTATGTAAAGGCTGGTCAGCTGGTAGGTTATATGGGCTCCACCGGTCGTTCCACCGGCCCCCACCTGCATTTTGGTATCAGCTATAAGGGTACCTATGTCAACCCTGCTGACTACATGAGCTTGTGATTTCTATTTCCCACAGCCTGCGGGCTGTGGGAATGCTTTTAGAGGTGTTTTCTATGAAAAAAACCATTCTTCGTATTCTTTCTTATGTGCTGGTGGCGGCTGTGAGCGCTGTGACGGTGCTGGCACTGTGTATGTTCAATCGGAAGCAGGATAAGCTGGATGCGATGCAAACGGTCATCGACCGCTACTTTATCGGCGATGTGGATAAGAATAAGATCGATGATGCGGCGGCTTCTGCGATGATTGAGGCTCTGGATGATGAGTGGAGCTACTATATGAACGCCGAGCAGTATAAAGCGTATCAGGAGACGATGTCCAACACCTATGTGGGTGTGGGTATCACCATCCAGGTTCGTGAGGATAACCAGGGCTTCGATATTATCGAGGTGGTTCCCGGCGGTCCTGCGGAGGAGGCAGGCATCCAGGCAGGCGATGTGCTCATCGGTGCCGGTGGTGAGAGCCTGATTGGAGGCGATATGAATGATTCCCGTGACCTGATTCGCGGCGAAGAGGGAACGAAGGTGGAACTGACCGTGCTTCGGGATACGGAGGAGCTGTCCTTCACCGTTACCCGGCGGCAGTTTGAAACCCCGGTGGCCACTTATGAGCTGCTGGCTGACAACATCGGTCTGGTGACCATCGAAAACTTCGACCAGCGGTGCGCAGAAGAAACCATTGCCGCTATCGAAGCGCTCCGGGAGCAAGGAGCGACGGCGCTGATCTTTGACGTGCGCAATAATCCCGGCGGTTATAAGGATGAACTGGTGAAGGTGTTGGACTACCTGCTGCCCGAGGGCGATTTGTTCCGTTCTGTGGATTACCGGGGCAAGGAAGAGGTGGATAAGTCCGACGCAGACCATTTGGATATACCCATGGCGGTGCTGATGAATCTGCAGTCTTACTCCGCAGCGGAGTTTTTTGCTGCCGCTCTCAGCGAGTATGATGCTGCGGTGACCGTGGGTGAAAAGACCTACGGCAAGGGCTACTTTCAGACGGCAATTCCCCTGAGCGACGGCTCTGCGGTGAATTTGTCCATTGGAAAATACTACACCCCCAAGGGTGAGAGTCTGGTGGGGAAGGGCTTGACGCCTGATGTGGAAGTGGTGGTGGATGAGGAAACTGCCGCCAAAATCTACGCCGGAACCTTGGAACCTGCGGAAGATCCCCAAATTCTTGCTGCAATAAATGCCCTAAAAAACGGAAAATGACTTGACTGTGACAGTAAAATCCGATATAATGGCAAAAGATATGGACATTTTTAGCTGAGAAAGGATTTTTGAATATGGCAAAGGAATATAAGATTACAAGCCTGCGACTGGCTGACCTGGAGAAGGAACTGAACTACCTGAAGACCACCCGTGAGCGTGAGATCGCTGCGATGATCGCAGAAGCCCGTTCCTACGGTGACTTGTCCGAAAACTCCGAGTACGATGCCGCTAAGAACGAGCAGGCCAAGCTGTACGGCCGCATTGCCGAGATCGAGGACATTCTGTCCCACGCCGTCATCATCGAGGACGAGAACGAGGCCACCGGTCGTGTTGGTCTGGGTTGCACCGTTGTGGTTGCTGATGCCAACGGCAATCAGACCACCTACCGCATCACCGGCTCTCAGGAAGCTAACCCCATGGAGGGCAAGCTGTCCGACGATTCCCCCTTCGGCCGTGCCTGCGTGGGCAAGTCCGAGGGTGAGAGCTTTACCGTCAACGCTCCCAATGGCGCTTACACCATGACTGTTGTCAGCGTTTCTCGTGAGGGCTAAGCCATGGCAAAGTTTGTACCCCAGGCTGAGCTGCCTGTTTCCGAGCAAGCCCAGATCCGCCGTGACAAGCTGGCGGCTCTGCAGGCTGAGGGCCGTGATCCCTTTGTGATCACCAAGTTTGATTTTAATGCCGATTCTGCCGCCATCAAGGCCGACTACGAGGGCTACGAGGGCAAGATCGTCAAGGTTGCCGGCCGCCTGATGAGCAAGCGTGGTCAGGGCAAGGTCATGTTCTGCGACCTGCAGGACTCCACCGGCCGCATCCAGCTCTTCGTCAAGATCGACGAGATGGGCGAGGAGGAGTTCAATCGTTTCAAGAAGAACGACATCGGCGATATTGTTGGCTGTGAGGGTGAGGTTTTCAAGACCAAGACCGGTGAGATCTCCGTGCGCACCAGCTCCATCATCCTGCTGAGTAAGTCCCTGCTGCCTCTGCCTGAGAAGTACCACGGCCTGACCGATAAGGAAATCCGTTTCCGTCAGCGCTATGTGGACCTGATGGTCAACCCCGAGGTGAAGCAGAACTTCATCATTCGTTCCCGTTTCATCAAGCACCTGCGCAATTACCTGGACAACATGGGCTACATCGAGGTGGAGACCCCGGTGCTGAACACCATCGCCGGTGGCGCTTCTGCCCGTCCCTTTGTTACTCACCACAATACTCTGGACATTGATATGTTCATGCGTATCGCCACCGAGCTGCCCCTGAAGCGGCTGATTATTGGCGGTATGGATCGTGTGTATGAGATTGGCCGTATCTTCCGTAACGAGGGTATGGATCCCAAGCACAATCCGGAGTTCACCTCCATTGAGCTGTATCAGGCTTACGCTGATTTCCACGATATGATGGACATTGCCGAAGGCGTGTTCACCACCTTTGCTCAGGAAGTTCTGGGTACTTACGAGGCTGAGTGGATGGGCGAGAAGATCGACCTGACTCCCGGCTGGCCCCGTATGACCATGGTGGAGGCTGTCAAGAAGTATGTGGGCATCGATTTCGGTGCCATTACCGATGATGCTGAGGCTGTTGCCGCTGCTGCCGCCAAGGGCGTTGAGCTGGCGGATGCCGCAGAGAAGACCTGGGGCAATGCGCTGTATGCCTGCTTCGATCAGCGGGTTGAGGAGCATCTGATCCAGCCCACCTTCATCACTATGTACCCTGTTGAGGTTTCTCCTCTGACCAAGCGCAGCCCGGAGGATCCCCGACTGACCGAGCGCTTCGAGTTCTTCATCTGCCGCAGCGAGATGGGCAATGCCTACTCCGAACTGAACGATCCCATCGATCAGCGTGGCCGCTTCATGAAGCAGGTGGAGCAGCGTGAGCGTGGCGACGACGAAACCGAGATGCTGGACGAGGATTTCCTCAATGCTATGGAATACGGCATGCCTCCCACGGGCGGCATGGGCATCGGCATCGACCGCGCAGTGATGCTGTTCACCAACTCCGACTCCATCCGTGAGGTCATCTTGTTCCCCACCATGAAGCCCATTGACTAAGTGATATCGAAAAAGTGCCGTCGAAAGACGGCACTTTTTGTTATGTGGAAAGGGCTTGTTTTTCTGCGACGGACAGACGTGCAAATGGGTATTGTGCAACTATCCAAAAACATGGATTTTGTGAGAAAAGTGTCGCTGAATGATTTACATTTTATGCTTTCTCTGCTAAAATTTATAATGATGTGGTATACATTATCAAACTATTATTAATAGGAGATGATCTGACATGAGAAAGCTTTTTGCCAGATCGCTGGGGATCCTCCTTGCGATCGTCATGCTGGCATCCATGGTGTTGCCCACCCTTGCGGCAACTTACCGTCCCGGTGCCCAGTCCGGCCCGTCTTCCTCTTACGCAGGAAGCCGGTACTATGAAAATTACAAGCGTGTCCCCATCACCGGTGACAACCGCACCGACCTGATCGCCATTGCTCTGTCTCAGTTGGGCTATCAGGAAGGCAAGGCCAACGGCTACTTCTCCGGCGAAGTGTCCGGCAGCGCCAACTATGTTGAGTTCAGCTACAACATGGGCGATCTGGGCCTTGGCTACGGCGGTAGCGACTATCCCTGGTGCGCTTCCTTCGTGTCCTGGTGTCTGTACCAGTCCCGTTGTACCGACCAGAATTCCTACAAGGATCTGGGCCGTTACCATGTGGGCGACTACAAGTACATCTGGAAGGAAATTTCCTGCTCTCAGTGGGTTCGCCAGCTGAAGGGCGCAGGCTACTACAAGTACTCCGCCTACGAGGGCGGTTCCTACACCCCCAAGTACGGCGATCTGGTGTTCTTCCAGAACTCCGGCGGCGTGGCTCACATCGGCATCTGTCTGTACGTGTCCGGCGGCCGCATCTACACCGTTGAGGGCAACACCTCCGACTCTGCCGGTCTGGAGCCCAACGGCGGCGGTGTGTACTTCAAGAATTACTCTCTGTCCACCTCTTACATCAACGGTTACGGCGTTCTGCCCTACAAGTCCGACAGCTCCGTGACCAAGATCGACTACTCCGGCAAGAACCCCACTCCTGGTCTGTACATTGCCAATGCCGGCAAGTACATCTACAGCTCCGAAACTGACACTACTTACGACTACGTTCTGCCCCGGTTCACCATGTTCGAGGTGACTCAGGTGTGCAGCAACGGCCGTCTGAAGATCGTGGGCAAGTGCTCCACCGGCGAAACCGTCACCGGTTACATTCTGAATAACTCCGATCGTGTCATTCAGCTTTCTTCCACCGCTACCAATGCAGCGGAAACTGCCCGTACCAACCTGCAGACGCAGGTGAAGGCTGCTGCTGATATCCGTCACTACAACTACACCGAGGCAAAGCTGACCGAGATCGGCACCGCTTATGACAATGCGGTGGCTCTGCTGGCAAATTCCTCTGCTTCTGCCGATGCCATGAATTCCGCTGCAGCGACCCTGCGCAATCTCATGGGTCAAACCGGCTCCAACACCATCGCCTATAACAATAAGGGCGTGTATGTCAATGGCCGCAACGGCATCATTACTGCCGGCGACTGCTTCATCTATTCCTATTTGTGGAATAACGGTCTGATCACCGTGGACAATGCCAACATCCGCTACACCATTAACGTGGTTTGCACCTGGGATGCGGAGCGGGAGATCAATGTGGTCAAGTCCATCACCCGTGGAACCGGTGCCAACACGCCCAGTATCCAGTTGGGCACCGCTGATTGGCTCATCGCCTGCCACGATTGGGAAAGCAACGTTTCCGCCGGCGATAACCCGGTGGAATACTCCGGTACCAACTATGAAATTCTCAGCAACCTGAGCGTGGGCGACGGCGTGGTTCTCTACGGCGCAACCGCCCTGAATGCCAATTCCGATGTAAAACCCGGTGCTTATCTGAAGTTCATCCCTAAAAATGCTCTGCGGATGACCGGTGAGAATCAGTATGTGGACAACGGTCAGGCTGTGCTGTTTACCCCCGATTTCAACGGCGGTCTGCTGACCCCCTCCACTGCCAACATCCACCAGACCCTGAATGTGGTCGCCGCTTGGGACGATGCCAACGGCGCATGGGTGGTTATCCGCAAGTTTGCCGGCAACGGTAATAACTCTGAGGCCTCCAATATCGAAATTTCCGATGGTCAGGTGGTCATTGCCGCCCATGTGGGCAGCACCTCTGCACAGTCCTACGCATGGCGGATGCTCAATGCCGCTCAGGTGGGTCAGAAGGTGATCTTCTCCGGCATCAGCCCCACCGATGGCACCACCAATCTGTCCCGTGCCGCCAATATCAGCTTCGTGGATATGAGCGTGCCGGAAGTTCCCGAGGATGATGCTCCCACCAACCTGAGCGCAGGCAAGGATGTGACCGTGAAGAAGCCCGGCACCGCCACCCATACCGCCAATCTGACCGACGGCGTGTACGTTTCCAATCTGGACTTCACCGGCGGTTGGTTCGGCTTCATGGGCAATTCCGCTTCTGCCAACTGGAACACCGATGAAAACGGTGTTGGTACCATCACCATGGATCTGGGCGGCCGTTACAGTCTGTCCAGCCTCCGGGCGCACATCTATGCCGGCAGCAACACAGCCGGTGTGGGCACCCCCTCCTATGTGAAGGTCTATATTTCTACCAACGGCACCAGCTACGGCTACGTGGGCGAGCTGTCCATGGACGCCGCCGCAACTGAGTCCTACTGGGCTGAGTTGGAGGATGCGGGCGTTACCGGCCGCTATGTAAAGTTCGAGGTTGGCCCTGCCGCCGACGGCTCCGCATGGGTGTTTGTCAACGAGCTGGAGGTCTACGGCACTGAGCCTGTGGACGGCCACAATGTGGCTCTGGGCACCACCCATACCGGCACTCCCTCCAGCGGCTACAACGGCAGCCTGACTGACGGCATCGTGGGCGATGCCATCGACGACGGCAATTGGTACGGCATCGACACCTTCCTGGGCACCGGCTCCGTGGTCATCGACCTGAACGAGCGTTTCCAGATTTCCAGCGTCAAGGCTCATATCTTTGCCGGCGACATTTTGCCTGCAGGTATCTCCGTTTCTATTTCCTCTGATGGCGTGAACTACGCCAAGGTGGGTCTGCTTCCCCTGGACGCCACCGCTGAGGGTGCCTTCTGGGCAGAGCTCACCGCAGATACCATGGTGGGCCGTTATGTGATGCTGGAGGCTACCAGCAACGGTGAGGTTGTGCTCCTCAGCGAGGTGCAGATCTGCGGTATGCCCTATGTCCAGCCCGCCGACAGCAACATCGCCATGGGCAAGGACACCATCGTGTCCCCCTATGCCGATTCTCCCTTCACCGCACTGCTCAATGACGGATTGGCCTCCAACGTGTTCCAGTATAATGTGAACAACTCCGCATGGTTTGGCTTCCACAATACCGGCGATGCCGCTACCGGCAACGTGACCAACAATCGTGGCATCATCACCATCGACCTGGGCGGTCAGGCGGAGATCACCGGCGTTGCCCTGCATGTTTTTGCCGGTGCCAACGATGCCGGTGCGGTTCAGCCTCAGTATGTTAACGTTTATTACTCCACCGACGGCGTTGCTTATGATTATGCCGGCTACATCAATCCGGATCTGTCCCAGAATGGCGCATACTGGCTGTCTGCGGACTATAGCACCGCTCCGGTGAACGCCCGGTTCCTGAAGTTGGCTCTGGGTACCAATGTGGGCGATCTGGTTCTGCTGAACGAAGTGAAGGTCAGCGGCGTGATGCTCACCGAGGAGGACGACAATCAGCCCGGTTCTGTGTCCGTTGTCACGCTGGCAGGCTCCTTCAACGGCTGGAACTCCACCCCCAACATGATCAATGTGGATGAGAATGTGGTGACCGCCGACGTAAAGCTGGAGGCCGGTATGCACGAGTTCAAGATCCTCTATTGTAACCAGTGGCTGGGCAACAACGGAACCATCCATAACACCACCGGCGGCATCGGCTGGGTCATGGAGGAAGGCACCAATAACTGTGTGCTGAATGCCTCCTACAGCGGTACTTACCGCTTCACCTTCAGCAAGGAGGATAACACCGTTCAGGTGACCTATGTGCCGGATCAGCTGTACCTGAGAGGCTCCTTCAACGGTTGGGGCACCGAGTTTGCCATGGAAGATGTGGGCAACGGTACCTACAAGGCTTCCCTGACACTTCAGAAGGGTACCCACGAATTCAAGATCGCCAATGAGGATTACTCCTGCCAGTGGCCCTTGAGCAACTACGTGTTGAATCTGGAGAGCACTGCGGATGTGGTGATTGTGCTGGATATTGCCAGCGGTGAGATCACCGTTACCACGGAAGCTCTGGAGTGCCAGCATAACTACAATGCGGTTGTCACCGCTCCTACCTGCGAGGACAAGGGCTACACCACTTACACCTGTGATTGCGGCGACAGCTACACCGCTGACGAGGTAGCCGCTCTGGGTCACAGCTTCGCCAATGGCACTTGTGGTACCTGCGGTGCTGAGGATCCCAACTACGTTCCCGTGGTTGCTCCCACCATCGGCCTGAAGTACCCCAACCTGTCCCTGGAGGACACCGTTAAGATGAACGTGTT
>JAZONA010000073.1:0-11257 GCA_045654265.1 Faecousia sp. | reverse complement strand
ATTGGGAATCAAGCCGGTTCTGCAGATGGACGAGGAAGGCCATTTGGTCAAGGTTTCCACCGCCCGTGGCAGAAAGAAGGCCATTGAGGCATTGGCAGAGAAATATGCTGAGCTTTCCTACGAGGAAAAGAATACACCGATCTTTATTTCCCATGCAGAAGCTGAAAACGATGCCAAGCAACTGGCTGATATTTTGATGCAGCGGCATGGTGCAGAAGTTACTTTGATCACCGAGATCGGCCCTGTCATTGGCTCACACGCAGGCCCTGGTACCATTGCGCTGTTCTTTATCGGAAAGCACAGATGATATCTGAACTGGTAGTAGATATACAATTCTACACACCGGAGAGCGAGACTTCCAGAAGTAGGTGGAAAGCTGCCTGCTTAAATGGTACTCTTTAGAGTGAAAATTGAAAGGCAGGTATATCCCTTATGAGAACTGTAAAAATCGTTGCGGATTCCTCCGCAAATTTGATGGAACTAAAGACCGTCGCATTTGATGCGGCACCGCTGAAGATCATTACCGCTGAGCGGGAGTTCGTAGATAACCGGGAACTGGATCTTAATGAGATGATCCACTTCTTTAAATCCTACAAGGGCAAGTCCCAGACCTCCTGTCCCAATCCTGAGGATTGGTTGACTGCGTTTGGTGACGCAGAAGATGTTTTCTGTGTTACCATCACCAGTGGTCTGTCCGGCAGCTATAATGCCGCCTGCATCGCCAAGGATATGTACGAAACGGATCATCCCGGCAGACGGGTCTTTGTGATCGACTCTCTCTCCGCAGGACCGGAACTGACACTGATCGTAGAGAAATTGGAAGAAATGATCGGCGCAGGAAAGTCATACGAAGAGATCTGTGCCTATATGCCCGAATATCAAAAGAATACCGGACTGCTATTTATGCTGGAATCCCTTAATAACTTCGCCGCCAACGGGCGGGTATCTCCCGCAGTTGCTAAAATTGCCGGCGTACTCGGTATTCGGATCGTGGGCAAGGCTAGCGATGTGGGTACTTTGGAGCCTACAGATAAGTGCCGGGGCGAAGCAAAATCCCTGAGTGCGATCTTGAAGCACCTGAAAGAAAGCGGCTTGAAAACCGGCAAGGTGCAGTTGGACCACTGCCTGAATGAGGATGCTGCCAACATGCTGAAAAAGATGATCGAGGCAGAGCTTCCGGGAGTGACCGTGAAGATCAGCATAAACCTGGGACTATGCAGCTACTACGCAGAAAAGGGCGGCTTGCTGGTAGGCTTTGAAAAATCTTAAAACCGAAGTAAAGAGGCAAAACGAAATAAAAGAGAAGAAACAATTTTGCAGGCAGTAAAGTTTACACTGTTTTCTATCTCTGCAGGTGTTATTCAGATAGGCTCCTTTGCAATTATGGAGATCTTCATTCAGGATTACTGGATTCCGTATCTGATATCTTTGGTGCTGTCGATTCTATGGAACTTTACCCTTAACCGCCGGTATACCTTCAAGTCTGCAGCCAATGTGCCGGTGGCTATGGCGAAGGTGTTTGGATTCTATCTTGTGTTTACACCTCTGTCTACATATTTGGGCATCTGCAAGGGAATCAAAAATTGTGTCTGGATTCAGTGATATAGGGCAGTAAGATGGGAGCGTATAGAGTCACCAACTTCAGATTCAGCAGGGGCATCCATCCTTGACGAGGGTTGTTTTGTGTGATAAAATAACTCATATTTATTTTTAGGGGGTTTTAGGATGGATATCCTTTTCTTGAATGCCCAATATGAACTTCGTTTAAAGAAAGAAGTCAATGGCACGATGTTGCTGGCGACAAAGCTGTTGGAGGCGGATTTTGACGTAGATGTTCTTCGCTTTGCGCAGATTCCCGCGTTTAACAAAGATTATGAAAGCTTTATCAGCCAAGTTGTCCAGCGAATTCTGGAGGCGAACCCCCGCTGCCTTTCTATTTACACCATGGCTCGTGAATTCCATATCATGATGCGGATTGCGCGGGAGATCAGAGCCGTTCGGCCGGAAATAATTCTGGTGGTTGGCGGCCCGCAAACTTCCGGCGTCGGGGACGAGATCCTGCGCTGCATGGAATTTATCGACTATGTTTGCACCGGTGAAGGCGAGAACACGGTCGTGCCGTTCTTCACAGCTATTTTGCGTGGAGGTGTAGCATTGGATACCATCCCCGGCCTTTGGTATCGGTGCGATGGTGAGATCCGCACAAATCATATTGAGATTCCTCTGTGCGACTTGAATACCTTGCCCCGTTGGGATGCGCGCTTGCTGCTGAACAATCCGGAACCGGATTTTGGGGACGATATGTACTTAATGCCCATTGATGCCGGTCGTGGCTGCCCCTACAGCTGCACTTTTTGCTGCACCAGTTACTTCTGGCGCAGAATGTACCGGCTAAAGTCTCCGGAGCGAATTATGTCGGATATTTGCTATTATCACGATACGTTCGGCATCAACAGCTTCTATTTCTCCCACGATGCTTTTACCATCAACCAAAAGCTGGTGGCCCAAGTGTGTGACAAGATCATCGAAAATGGAATGCAGATTAAGTGGCGATGCACATCTCGGGTGGACTGCCTCAGCGAAGAGCTGATTCTGAAGATGAAGCAGGCTGGTATGAACCAAATAGAAGTGGGAATTGAGACAGGCTCTGCGAGAATGCAGAAGCTGATCCACAAAAATCTGGATCTGGCTAAGGCTAAGAAAACCATCGCCTTTTTGCTGGAGCAGGGGATTATGGTCACGACTTTCTTTATGTACGGTCTACCCCAGGAAACGGAGCAGGACATTAATGAAACCTTGGAGTTTCTGTTCGATTTGGTGGATATGGGCATCCATGGCTTTAATATGTCGTTCTGCCAGTTCACTCCCACAACGGATATGACCCAGAATTATTTTGATCAGCTGGTTCTATCCGACAAGATCAAGTATCTGGTTGAAGATGTGTTTGGCTATCCGGAAGAGCAGGAGATGATTCAAAAATACAAAACCTTGTTCCCGTTCTACTATCATCTGCCCACTAAGGAGCGGGAGGATTATCAGTATCTGGATTTCTTCACAGATATGTATTATCGTTTCCCGGAGACAGTGCAGAATCTGCGTAAGTGCTATCAGGGTGACAATTTGCGCTTTTACTGGGACATGATCCGCAACAATCAGGACGTGTTTGACGGAACGATCAGCCAGATCACCGAAAGATGCCAAAAGGATGACCTGCAGATCATGCTGAACACGACCCTGTCGGTGGATGTGCCGTATATTGAGCAACTGCGTGCTTTGATGCGTCTTTCTTATGATTGCCGTGAGGTGGCCAGAATGGGCAATGGCGGCATGATGTTGAAAAACTACGATTTTGATTATTCCGACTTTTTGAAGCACCTGCCTCTGGAAGAGTATTCCAAGGGGGTATCTAAGCTGTTCCTGCAAAATGTGGATGGAGAAGTAAAAATCAGACGGATGCAGGCAACCAAGTAATAATTTCCCGCAAAAACGCAAATCCTTTTCCTGAGGAGGGATGGGCGTGAAACGTGAAGAAAAGCAGCCGGTGCCTTGGGAGGCTAAGGATCCCAAGATTCCGGTGGTACGATCCGGACATCTGGAGGATCGGAAAATGTAAAAAACACGCTCGTGCATTGCACGAGCGTGTTCGTTTATTGGTTGAGGAAAAGAGGCTTGACCTTCTTTTTGTAGATACGGGCAAAGAAGAACAGGGTGGTTGCCAAGCTCACAAGATCTGCAATGGGGAAAGCCCACCACACAGAGTCCAAATTACCGCTTAGGCTGAGCAGGTATGCTACCGGCAGCAGCACGATCAACTGGCGGCAGAGAGATACGATGGAGGAGTAGATACCATTACCCAGAGCCTGGAAGCTGGAGCCCAAAGCAATGCTTACCGCCGCAGTGGGGAAGCAGAAACTGATGGTGCGCAGGGCTCTGCGACCTAGGGCAAGGAACAGCTCGGAATCGTCGAAGATACCAAGCAGCAGATCCGGCACAAGCTGGAAGATGGCCAGACCGACCAGCATGAAACTCAAAGCGCTGACGGTTACGATTTTTAAGGTCTTTTTGATTCTCTCCGGCTTTTGTGCGCCGTAATTGTAGGCAACAATAGAGATGGTGGCATTATTCATGCCGAACAAAGGCATAAAGAAGAAGCTCTGGAGCTTAAAGTAGATGCCGAACACATTCACCGGTACCTCACCGTATACCCCGGAGAAGCCCTTGAGGATGGTGTTCAGACCCATATTCATTACCGAACCGATGCTGGTCATGATGGTGGCGGGTACGCCAACCGTCAGGATGGGGCCCATGATTTCCTTTTTGGGGCGGAAGTACCGCAGGGAAAACTGCACATCCGGGTTGACGGTAAGATTCAGAATCACAGCCATGGTAGCGGCCACCCACTGGCCGATGACCGTGGCCCAAGCGGCGCCGGCGATACCCATCTGGGGGAAGGGGCCTACGCCGAAAATCAGTAGTGGATCCAAAATGATGTTGATCACAGCACCCACACCCTGCGTCGCCAAGGTGAACACCGTGCGTCCGGAGGCCTGCAGCAGCCGCTCGCCAAGAATCTCGATGAAAATGCCCAAAGACATGGCACAGCAGATGGTAATATACTGGGTGCCGAATTCCACGGTCAAGGGAGAGTCAGACATCATGTTGTAGTAGAATCTGCTGCCAAAGAGGCCGAACAGCAGGAATATCAGCGCAGAGCCCAGTGCCAGCACCACGCCGTTGGCGGCGGTGCGGTTGGCTTTGTCCTGATTGCCTTCGCCCAGAGATTTACTCAGCAGAGCATTGACACCCACGCCAATGCCCGTGGCAAAACCGATCAGCACATTTTGTACCGCAAAGGCCAGACTCATGGAAGCAATGGCAGATTCCTGAATGTATTTCTGGTCGGTGTAGCCCTCGGCGAAGGTGATTTTGGACACAAAGTAACTGTCCACAATGTTGTACATCGCCTGCACCAGCATGGCGATGATCATGGGGGTTGCCATGTTGACCAGGAGCTTTCCGACGGGCATGGTACCCATTTTGTTTTCGCCCAGACGTGGGGCGGAAGCCGTTTTTGACATAAATAACCTCACAAATCGCATATTCTATGCTATTATATCTTGTTTCGCCGGAATATGCAAGCAGGAAATCCCTCTTGCCAACGGTGGAAAGTGTTGGTATAATGAATGTGGAGATGATATCTTGAAGAAAATGCTGTTTATCATGAATCCCAATGCCGGTCAGCGTAAGGCCAATAAGTATTTGGCAGAGATATTGACCATCTTTAACCGGGCGGGATACCTTGTGGAAGTATGTATGACCGCAGGTCCTGGAGATGGCGCACAGATGATACACGCCAGAGGTCGGGAGAAGGATGTGATCGTTTGCTGCGGCGGTGATGGTACTTTTAACGAGGTGGTTTCCGGTGTACTCAAAGAAGGAATCCATGTCCCGTTGGGCTATATTCCTGCCGGCACAACCAATGATTTTGCCGCCAGCTTAAAGTTGCCTACCAGTCCGGTGATGGCTGCCAAAGCGATCGCACAAGGCAGGGCGATTGCTTATGATGCAGGCCGGTTTGGCGAGCGATATTTTACCTATGTGGCTTCCTTTGGCGCATTCACCAAGGCCAGCTATGCCACACCGCAGAGTTTTAAGAACGCGTTGGGTCACTTGGCTTATGTGCTGGAGGGGATTCAGGAGCTGTCCCAAATTAAAAAGGAGCATATCCGCATCGAGCTGGACGACGGAACCGTGGTGGAGGATGATTTTCTCTTTGGTGCCATCAGTAATACCATGTCTGTGGGTGGTGTGCTGACTTTGGATCCCAGACAGGTGAATCTGCAGGATGGCTTGTTTGAGATTTTTTTGGTTCGTGCGCCCCGGGATGTTACGGAAATTTCTGAGTGCTTGCAGGCACTGGGTACCAAAAAATACAGCTGTCAAATGGTCACCTTCCTTACGGCAAAGCGGTTGAGCATTTATGCCCGTGAGGATATGAGTTGGACACTGGACGGAGAATATTGCCCCGGTGCTGCAGAAATTCAAGTGGAAAATCTACAGCAGTCTGTGCAGCTGATGCGAAAGGGATAAAAGATGTATAATACTACACTTTGCTATATCACTCGGGGAGATGAGGTTTTGATGCTCCACCGGGTAAAAAAGAAGAATGACATCAATAAGGATAAGTGGATCGGCATCGGCGGAAAGTTTGAAGGCGATGAAAGTCCGGACGAATGTCTGCTCCGGGAAGCAAAAGAGGAAACGGGACTGACATTGACCTCTTGGAAGTGCCGGGGTGTCGTGACGTTTCTGTGCGATGGTATCGAGGGGGAGTTTATGTACCTGTTCACTGCCGACGGCTTTGAAGGAGCGCTGAAAGAATGTGACGAGGGTGAGCTGCGCTGGGTGAGCAGAGATTTTTTGGATCAGCTCCCCAAATGGGAAGGAGACAAGATTTTTTTGGATCTGTTGTGGCAGAATGCCCCCTTCTTCTTGCTGAAGCTTCGCTATCGGGAGGATAAACTTATTGAGGCGGTTCTAAACGGAGAAAAAATCCTGTAAATAGAAAGGGAAATAGAGATGACTGAAACAACACAGCAGGTTCGGCCTCGTCGCCAGCGGAGAAATTACAAGCTTCTGATCGTGCTGTTGGCAGTGGTACTGATGGGGATGATCATTTTGGCCGTTTGTCTGATGGCAGGCTCGAAAAAGGACGATCCCCCGGCACCCACTGAGCAGACGGTGATGACGGTGCCAACTCAGCCTACCACCGAACCAACCCAGCCCACAGAGCCGACCAAGCCCATCCCGGTGACCCCGGAGGAGAAAATTGCGGCATTTGCGGAGGAACATGGGCTGACCATGGAGGATTATCCGGAAAAGCTGGTGGAGCTGCTGACTAAGAATCCCGAAACGGAAGAATATGTTCTGAATTATCCCCTGGAATACGGAAAAGACCATGAAATTGATATTTCCGATTATGCGGATTATGAGGGGGTACCGCTGTTTATTCAGTGGGATAAGCAGTGGGGCTACATAGACTATGCGGGCAATCAGGCCGGTCTTTCCGGCTGCGGTCCCACCAGCCTTGCTATGATCGCTTATTACTTCACCCGTAACCCGGAGATGACACCGGCTTATATGATGGAATTTGCCGAGGCAAACCGCTATGCCTACAGTGGCGCCGGTACGCAGTGGACGCTGTTTGGTCAGGGTGCAGAAAAGCTGGGTTTGTCTGAGCGGGAATGCACCTCCGAGGAGATCAGGAGTGAAGCAATGCTGGCAAGAATCCTAAATTCCGGCAAGTTGATCGTGGCAAATATGGGCCCCGGTGTGTTTACGGAGAACGGGCATTATCTGGTTATCGTGGGCTATGAGGACGGAAAATTTAAAATCAACGACCCCAATAGTTACGAAAAATCCCAAAAGCTGTGGGAGTTTGAAGAATTTTCCGACCAGATCAAAATGATGTGGGCAATTGGCGCATAAATAACAAAACCACCGGCTAAGCCGGTGGTTTTGATTATTTTCTTTAGGCGAAGGCACCCAGAGCCAGCTTGAAGGCACCATAAGCACCGGCGTCGTTGCCCAGAGATGCCAGGGCAAAGCGCACGTTGGAAGCGGCATGGAACACATACTTGTCGAAATAGGGACGGGTGCCGTCCAGCAGGACGTTACCAGCCTTGCTGACACCGCCGCCCAGAACCACAGCCTCGGGGTTCACCACGCAGCACAGGTCAGCCAGGAATTCGCCCAGCAGAGCGTAGTAATTGTCCAGAATCTCCAGAGCCACAGCGTCGCCGGCCTTGCCTGCATCGAAAATGTCCTTGCAGGAGATGGCCTCCAGGATCCGCAGGGAGGAGAAGGCATCGGTGGCAGCCAGATGCTTGTAAGCCATGCGGACGATACCGGTGGCGGAGCAATACTGCTCCACGCAGCCACGCTTGCCGCAGCCGCACTGCTCGGTTTCCTCGCGGTTGAGCACCAGGTGACCGATTTCAGCACCGGCGCCGTGAGCACCATGGAGCAGCTGACCGTTGATGACGATGCCGCCGCCAACGCCGGTACCCAGGGTAACAAAGACCATGTTCTTGCAGCCCTGACCGCCGCCCTTCCAGAATTCGCCCAGAGCGGCAACATTAGCGTCGTTGCCGGCCTTCACGGGGAAGCCGGTGAGCTGGCTCAGAGCATCGGCGATGTTGAACACGCCCCAGCCCAGATTTACGCACTTATTCACAACGCCCTCACCGTCCACGGGACCGGGAACGCCGATGCCGATGCCGATGATGGCATCCTTGCTAATGCGGTTTTCTTCCATATAGCCTGCGATGGAGGCTGCGATGTCAGGCAGGATCTGCTGACCACCGCCTGCGGTGACGGTGGGAATCTCCCACTTGGAGAGCATGGTACCGTTTTCGTCAAAGTATGCGATCTTGACGGTGGTACCGCCCAGATCAACGCCAAAGCCGTATCTCATTATGTAATTCCTCCTGTAAAGGTGTTTTGTCCCCTATATTATACATACCCTGAACAAAAAAAGCCATAGCAAACAGCAAATTTTTTCAAAAGTTTTGAAACTTTTTCGTTAGGGCTTGCGTTTACGGCGATTTTGCGGTAAACTATGATAAGCAAGAACTACATATATAAGAAAGGACGATTTCTTGTTATGATCAAAGTTGATATTTCCAACGTTTGGGGCGAGCTGTCTTTGCCCGATCTGCTGGCTATGGAGAAGGAGGTCTTCGCCGCTCACAAGACTCTGGCAGAAGGCACCGGCGCCGGTAACGATTTCCTGGGCTGGCTGAACCTGCCTGTCACTGAGCCCACTGAGGAGATGATCCGCATCCAGAAGGCTGCTGAGCAGATCCGCTCCGACTCCGACGTGTTTGTGGTCATCGGCATCGGCGGTAGCTATCTGGGCCCCCGTGCCGCCATCGAGCTGCTGCAGGGTCCCAACCACAACATCGGCAAGGGCAAGGGCAATCCCCAGATCTTCTTCGCCGGTAACGGTCTGAGCACCCGTCATTGGAATGAGCTGTGCCGCCTGCTGGAGGGCAAGGATTTCTCCATCGCCATCATCTCCAAGTCTGGCACCACCACCGAGCCCGCTATCGCAACCCGCGCTCTGCGCTGGATGCTGGAGCGCAAGTACGGCACCGAGGGTGCCAAGAAGCGCACCTACGCCATCACTGACCCCGCCAAGGGCGCTCTGCGTCAGATGGCTACCGAAGAGGGCTGGGAAACCTTCGTGATTCCCCCCAATGTGGGCGGCCGTTTCTCCGTGCTGTCCCCCGTGGGTCTGCTGCCCATGGCTGTGGCCGGTATTGACATCGTTGCCATGATGCAGGGTGCTTACGAGGCTAAGGAGGTCTACAACATCCGTTCCTTCGAGAACCCCGTGTGGCTGTATGCTGCTACCCGTAACCTGCTGTACCGTCACGGCAAGAAGATCGAGCTGTTCGAGTCCTTCGAGCCCGGCTTCAAGATGCTGGGCGGCTGGTGGCAGCAGCTCTTTGGCGAGTCCGAGGGCAAGGACGGCAAGGGCATTTTCCCTGCCACTGCTGAGCTCACCGCTGACCTGCACTCCCTGGGCCAGATGATCCAGGAAGGCGAGCGTAATATGTTCCAGACCATGGTCCGTTTCGATGCTCCCGAACGCAAATATACCATCGCCACCGACTACAAGAACCTGGACGGCCTGAACTACCTGTCCGGCAAGACTCTGGACTTCGTGGACGAGAAGGCCTACCTGGGCACCATGGCTGCTCACGTGGACGGCGGCGTGCCTGTCATCACCATGGATGTGGGTGAACTCAACGACAAGAAGCTGGGCGAGCTGTTCTACTTCCTGGAGCTCAGCTGCGGCGTTTCTGCCTACCTGCTGGGTGTCAATCCCTTCAACCAGCCC
This sequence comes from Faecousia sp., assembly GCA_045654265.1. Lineage (GTDB taxonomy): Bacteria > Bacillota > Clostridia > Oscillospirales > Oscillospiraceae > Faecousia. Next base: position 1,350 of record JAZONA010000073.1, on the reverse strand, counting down.
GGTGTTGAGTTCTATAAGCGCAACATGTTCCAGCTGCTGGGCAAGCCCGGTTACGAGGTCTGATCTCTCGCCGGATCTTTTGCTTTGATACTGCCAATCGCAGACCCTCGTAATACACAAAGTATGACTTCGGTCTGCGATTGTTGTCTAAAAGCAAAATCTCTCGACGAGCCGAATGGTTCTCAAATCCCGTCCAATGCATAAATATTCTATAATTTTGTGCAAACTGGCGAAATTTCAAAAGCAAATGCAATTTCCCGAAATAGGTGTTGCAAATTTGTGGCATAGCTGTTAGAATTACCATACAGCAAAAAACGCTGCACAGCAAAGGAGGAATTTCCTATGATTCAAGTTATTATGGGCCTGAAGGGCTCCGGTAAGACCAAGAAGATGATCGCTTCCATCAACGAAGCTCTGGCCAGCGCCAACGGCGATGTGGTCTGCATCGAGTATGGCAAGCACCTGACTTATGACATTAACTATCGTGTCCGCCTGGTCGACTCCAAGGAGTACGGCATTAAGGGTCTGGATATGCTGAAGGGTCTGCTCAGCGGCCTGCACGCTGGCAACTTCGATATTACCAATGTGTACATCGACAATCTGTACAAGACCATCGGTGACAGCCGCGCTGACGGCGAAGCCTTCATTCTGTGGTGCGCAGAGTTTGCTCAGGCAAACAACATGAACACCACCATCACCGTGTCCGACGATGCCGCTCAGGCTTCCGAGGCTGTTAAGGCTTACCTGGTGTAAAAAAACCAAATACCGCTGTGAGAAATCACAGCGGTATTTTTTGTTTGATAATCTTCAAATTCAAGTTTATCGTTCCGTTGGAACAATAAACAGTTGACAGTTTACAGTGTACAGTTGACAGTTAAGGTGTCGGCTTTGCCGACTATTTAAATTATTTTCCGAAGGAAAATACCTAAGCTGTCAGCTGTCAACTATCAGCTGTCAACTCGCTCAACGCAGCGATAAATCGGAATTTACACATCCTACGGGATATGTTACAATGAAAGAAAACTGGAGGTTTGTGCTATGGAGTGCTTGCATATGAGCGGCGCAGGAAATGACTTTATGGTTATCGATGCCCGGGGAATGGAAGCGGAACTGGATTTTGCGAAAATGGCCGTTACCCTGTGCGAAAAGACCGGTGCGGACGGCTTTATGGCTGTGGGAGAATCGGATGTTGCAGATTTTCGGTTGCATTTTTATAATTCCGATGGCAGCCGGGGCGAAATGTGCGGCAACGGTGCCCGCTGCATTTGCAAATATGCCTATGACCACGGCATTGCCGGTGAAGCCATGACGGTGCAGACCGATGCAGGTTTGGTGCCCGGTTGGCGTATT
>JAZONA010000072.1:0-12213 GCA_045654265.1 Faecousia sp. | reverse complement strand
GGCTATCGCTATCGGCACTTCCCACGGCGCTTACAAGTTCAAGCCCGGCACCAACCCCCAGCTGCGCTTCGACATCCTGGAGTCCATCATCGAGAAGCTGCCCGGCTTCCCCATCGTCCTGCACGGTTCTTCTTCCGTTCCTCAGGAGTATGTTGAGATGGTCAACGCTTACGGCGGCGCTATGCCCGGTGCTATCGGCGTGCCCGAGGAGCAGCTGCGCAAGGCTGCTGAGCTGGCTGTCTGCAAGATCAACATCGACTCCGACCTGCGTCTGGCTATGACCGGCACCATCCGTAAGTTCTATGCCGAGCATCCCGACAAGTTCGATCCCCGTGAGTACCTGAAGCCCGCCCGTGCAAACATCAAGGAGCTGGTCCGCCACAAGCTGGTCAACGTCCTGGGCTGCGCCGGCAAGGCCTAATTTTACTTAACAAAAAGACCTCCTTCGGGAGGTCTTTTTTGTTATATATGGTGTCATTGCGAGGGAGGCGGAGCCACCCGTGGCAATCTCCTGGTATAAATCCTTGTGCCCTTGCATACCCTATCAAGGGGGCTGACCGTGAAACACAAATGGGCATTTCGGATCTATGTTTTGGCGCTGACCTGCCTTCTGTTTGGTCGACCTTGGACGAGCCTTCCGGAAGATTACCTGGGCCACCTGCGGTTGCATAGTAATCTGCAACCGTTGCACACAATTATGCTGTATTTCAACCTGATTTTTCAGGATTTTGGCCCGTTTTTGCGCATAGTTGCACTGGTCAATTTGTTGGGAAATGTGTTGATTTTTGTCCCATTGGGGTATTTCCTCTCCCAACGATATCACCTTCTGCGAAGCTTTTTCATCGGCCTTTTGGTACTGATCCTGGTTGAGCTGACCCAATGGTTCACCCTCACCGGTAGTCTGGATATCGACGATATTCTGCTGAACCTGACAGGAATCCTCATGGGATATGCCCTGAAACGACAGAAAATACCCCTTGACAATCCGCCTCAGCCATGATATAATACCTAAGCACTCAAGAGAGCGCACTCATATCGCGGAGTAGAGCAGTTGGAAGCTCGTCGGGCTCATAACCCGGAGGTCGTAGGTTCGAGTCCTGCCTCCGCAACCAAAGAAATTACCCGGTATCTGTTACGGATACCGGGTTTTCTTGTTTTATCAGGCTGTTTTGGCGGTAAAAAGTTGGGATATTTCCGAGGGCGTTTTTTGTTTTCCCTTTGTGTTTCCCTTATGCGTTTACCGCCTTTATGAACTGTTCCAGCTGGGCAGCGCTCTCCTGCTTCATTTTCTCGGTGACATGGCCATACACGTCCAAGGTGAAAGCTGCTGTGGCGTGGCCTAGATTTTCCTGCACGGTCTTGATATCGTTGCCGGATCTGATGGATGCCACCGCATAGGAGTGCCGGAGATCGTGGAATCGGGTCTCTGGGCTGCCGATCTGCTCCATGACCTTCTTGAAGGATTTATACACGGAGGAGGCAGACAGATGGTGCCCCAGCTCGTCCGTGAAGACAAAGCCGCTATCTTCCCAGCATTCGCCGTACCGGAGCCGGTTCTCCAGCTGCCGGAGGCGTACATGCTTCAGGGTAGCGGTGACGGTTGGCGCAAGTGCCAGGGTGCGGCTCTTGCTGTTCTTCGTGGGGACCATCTGATACTGGCCCCGGCTGCCTCGGATGAGCTGCAGCTGCTTGTCGATCGTGATCGTTCCCCGGGTGAGGTCCACACAATCCCACAGCAGTCCCAGAGCCTCGCCCTCTCGCATTCCAGTAAACAAGGTGACCGTGAACAGCTCCTCGAATTGATGCCCTTGTATGGCCCTTAAAAAGGCTGTGATCATGTCCTCGTCCAAGGGCTTCAGATCCCTGCGGACGGGTCTGGGGAGGATGCAATGGTCTGCCGGGTTGGTCTTGATATAGCCGTTGGATACGGCCTGCTGCAGGGCTTTGTGGAGGATGCCGTGGATATTCTTGACGGTCTTAGGCGCAAGCCCCTCTTTGGTCAGACCGTTGTAGTAGCTCTGGATCGTGTGAGGGTTGAGCGCATCCAGCTTGACGGCACCCAGACCGGGCTTGATCCGGGCCTTGACCACGCCTTTGTAATTGTCCACAGTCCGGGGCTTGACGGCTCCCAGGTATTCAGCCGTCCAGATGTCCAGCCATTGAGCAACGGTCATTTTGCTGGGCACTGTGTAGGTGCCCTCGTCAATGGCGGCGGTGGCTGCCTTGAGCTTTTGGGCAACCTCCTTCTGGGTCTTGCCGGTGATGCTACGCTGGATCTGCTTGCCGGTGCCTGGGTTATAGCCAGCTGTGTATCTTGCCTCCCAGTAGGTGTACTCTTTGCCACCCCGGGTGACGGTCTTCTTGCGGATGGTGCCGGTGCCGGCTGCTGCTTTTCTTGCCATAAATATACTCCTTTCTTGACAGTGCGCCTAAAAAAGGGTATAATAAGGGCGCACTGGTGCTTATGATTTGATCGTCTGGGTATTTGTGCATTGGCCGTCTGGGTGTTGGCGCACTCAGGCGGCTTTTTTATGCTTGCCTTTTAAAGACAAATGTGGTATAATACTTGAAAGAGCTGATCGCTGTCGTTTATTCTCCGGCAAGGAGATGTGACGGTGTGTCAGCTCTTTTTTAATGCTCTGGATGTTGGCGCATCCGGGGCATTTTTACTATATACCGTTGTCTACGGGGGAACGGTGGGTGCAGCCAGTGGTAAAGGCAGGCCCAGGCCGGCTCAGCGCCTGATATACCCACACACCCCCAGTAAATAGACATTGTAGGGTTTAGGGCGTTTTTGTGATTTTGGGTGCTGTCAGCTGGATTTTTATAACCCCCAGTTGGTGACGGCGTACTACTTTTTGTATTTGTGGATCTCTGTTAGCTCTTCAACACGCTCAATGGCTATTTGCTGCCCGTCAGGATTGAGCAGGTCGAAAGCTGCGTTGAGGACCATACGGCGGTCTCTAGCGTCGATTACTGCCTGCAGTTCACCGGGCCATGCGATGGCGGTTTCCATCAATTCTAGAGGTGTAATTCCAATGGCGGCTGCAATCTCCGGGATGCTTGAAATCGGCGGTTCAACAACGCCGTTTTCGTATTTTTGGATAGTGGAAAAACTTTTGTGGAGTTTATCGGCCAGCTGGCGCTGAGTCATACCGGCTGCTTTTCGGGCGACTTTAATCTTCTGCCCTAAGTTTGAGTGCATACTTGTCACCTCCTTGCGCTCAGTATAACATAATGCTCAATAAAAATCAACTTTTATATTGACAGGCTCAACAAAATGGTGTAATATATCGATAAGCTCAATTTTAGTGAGCATTTAGGAGGTGAAAAACAGTGAAAATCAGTATCGCAAGACTGGAGCTGCAAATGGCCAGGGCGTGCAAGACCCGAGAAGATCTGCGGGAGGTGCTCAGCGCCGGTACACTTCGCCGTATTCGCACAGGTGAGGATCTGCGCCCCGCTACCCTAGGCCGCATTGCTAAGGCCCTGGGCGTGGACGTAACTGAAATCATGGACGAGGAGGAGTAACATGAACGCAATTATCCCCAAAAGCACGCAGATCATGAGCGTGCCGGAGGCTGCGGCCCATTTGGGTGTCAGCACTTCCAAAATGTACGAGATCGTCAGGATCCAGGGCTTTCCGTGCATCCGTATCGGTCGCCGTGTATTGGTGAACCGCAAGAAGTTTGAAGAATGGATCGATGAAATGACCGAGAAAGGATGGTACATTCAATGAAAACCGAAAAGATGATCACTGTCCGGGCGTATCCCGTGGAGATCCGGGACGAGCGCACCGGCGAGAAGATGAAGGAAACCATTGTCCTGGACAAGGATATGCTGCGAGCTGCTGCCGCAATTGGCATGGGTGACGAGGATCTGATCTACCGGCTCTATAACCGCAAGGGCTATCGGGTGTTCGAGATTGGTAAGCCGGTGAAGGCAGATTTGTTCGTGGATCTGGGGCAGCTCTACCGGGAGCAGGAGGGCGCTAGCAAGTGATTAGCTGGGCAAAGTATTACGCCGGCTTGGGCTTTCAAGTCATTCCTATTCATCCGGGAGCGAAAAGGCCGCTTATTACCGAGTGGCCGGCTGCTGCAGCGGATAATCTGCAGACGGTAGAGCAGTGGTGGCGGCAGTGGCCGGCTGCAAATATCGGCGTTGCTATGGGACCGCAGTCCGGCATTATCGACATTGAAACGGACGTCAAGGACGATATAAACGGTGAGGATAGCCTGGCAACTCTGGGAGAACTACCGCCGACATGGAGTTTTCGCAGCGGTGGCGGCGGTATCCACAGGCTTTTCAAATGCCCCGGGATTGATATCCGCAACCGTGCCGGAGTGCTCCCTTGCGTTGACGTGAGAGGCTTTGGAGGCTATGCGGTATTTCCGCCCAGCCTTCACCCAAACGGAAACCGTTATGAATGGCTCCCAGGCTGTTCTCCTGCAGATATGCCGGATGGGCCGGCGGTGCTGCCGTTTCATCTGCTTGCGCTATTGGCGGATCAGGGGCACCGGGAGCCAATGAAAGCCCCTGAGGAGATACCTGAAGGCGGCAGAAATGCAACACTGTACAAGCTGGCTTGTAAGCTGCGTAATGATGGATATGATGAGCCGGAGATCTTTGCGGCAATCTGGGCAATAAATGAGAACCGCTGCACGCCCCCATTGGATCAATCAGAGGTGGAGTTAATCTGCAGGCAGGCGGCCAAGTACAAGGCCGGACAGCTGCCTCAGGCACCAAAGAGCACTGGCATTCAGATACAGTCCGTAACACAGCTGCAGAAAAAGGACCTGGGAGATCTCCACTTTGTTGTGGTGGATCTATTGCCCCAGGGTCTGAGTCTCCTGGCGTCACCGCCCAAATTCGGCAAGAGCTGGTTTGTTTTAGATCTGTGCCTTTCGGCCGCAAATGGCTGCCGGTTTCTAGGGCATGAGACCCACAAGTGCGACTGCCTCTATTTAGCTTTGGAGGACAGTGAGCGCCGGCTAAAGTCCCGGCTGCAGAAGCTCTTGAATGGGCGAGAAGCACCGGCAAACTTTTACTATGCCACATCTGCGCCGGATATGGATAACGGCCTCCTGGATCAGCTGGAGGACTTTGTGGAGCGCTTTCCGCAGACCGGCTTGATCGTCATCGACACGCTGCAGAAGGTGAGAGGGCAGAACACACGGAACGAGAGCGCCTATAAGTACGATTATCGGGAAATGGGCCTGCTCAAGGCCTTTGCAGATCGCCACGGTATTCTGGTGCTGCTGGTACACCACCTTCGCAAGATGAAGGATGACGGAGATCCCCACGCCCGTATATCCGGCACAAACGGTATTATGGGCGCTGCAGATACATCCCTGGTATTGACCAAAGACAAGCGCACGGATAAGGACACTACTCTGGCCGTCACCGGCCGAGATGTGGAGACCTCTGAAACGGTCATGCAGTTTAATGCTGATACCTGCAAATGGACGCCAATTGGTGACCGGGCGTCAGTCGAAGATCTCCGGGCACGTGCGGCCTATGAGATTAACCCTACGATACGGACAATCAGAACAATGGTAGACCGGAACGGAGGCCGCTGGAAGTGCAAAATGTCGGAGCTGCTTGCGGCTGGCCGGGAGATCACCGGCACGGAGCTGGCAGATAGCCCCCGCGCTATGCTTGCGGAGGTTAAGCGGCTCGACAAGTTGCTGCTTGAGATCGACGGGATCTACCGCTACCGCCCTAAAAACGGCTCCAGTGGCGGTGCTCCGCACTGGTTCAGTCGTTACCCGGCGGGGGGGGGAGGTGAAATAAGTGACAACTTGGTGTAAGGCATGGCCTGAAGAACTAAAAGAGGCGGAACGTCGCAGATATCGGGCAGAGTGCCGGCTACGCTGTTTGACTTCCACCTTGGATCGTGTGGATCCCGATGAGTTCGATTCTCTGATGGCACAGATTGAACAGACGCAGGATGAGTGCAGAGCTGCAACGTACCTAAAGTTGGATCTGCTTTCGAAGCAGAACTAGAAATCCCCCGTTGATTTAGGCAAATAAGGAGGATGTATACAATGCCCTACTACCGAACCTGCAAACTGTGTGGTGCTGCCCTCGATCCGGGAGAGCGCTGCGATTGCCAGGACAAAGAAACCGCCCCCGATGCTACCAACATCGAGAGCGGCAAGGTGGATCATGAGTTGTCCGACCCTAGATCCGCCTCTATTGTATGAAAAACAAGGAGGAAAATCAAGTATGAAATTGACAGAGACGCTGAACCAAGATATTGCGGCATTTGAAAGAGTAACTGGTAAGGCGGTTTCGCCGAGACTTAGGGACTTAATTGCCGCAATGGCTGCTGCGGGTGATCAGTTTGAGGATCTGGGTACGAAGGACGCTCGCAACGGCTATGCTCAGCGGACAAAAGAAGCCTTTATCGAATGGGGTAAAAGGGAGCTGGTAAATCCGGAAGGAAAAGACGATCCGATCGTTGATCTGATGTACAGGTGTTACATTGACGGATATACTACTGTAGCTATGGAGGTTCCGGCATGAAAATCAAGATCTCCTACGAGCCTGAGGAGAAGAAGGAGGCCGCCGCTTCGGTGATAGCCTTCCTCCGGCTCCATCCGGGCGCAAAGGTCCGCAAAAGTGACCGGCACGCCCCCTTTTATCACACCTACATAACCACTACAAAACCGAAAAATCCTTGTGGCTCTAAGGAAAACACTTGACCTATACCCCCTCTTGTGGTATAATATCTGTAAGAAAATAGGCATGAGTACCGCCTGCAAGGGTTAGCCAATTACGGCATGGGAAACAGTTTGACGCTGTTCTCATGCCGTTTTTCTTTTTTGCCCCGGGTGGTTTTCCCTCCCTTCCTTGCCGCCCGGGGCTTTCGAAAAAGAAGGGGGACAATTAGCCTACCCAGGCGTTAAATGGAGGTTTTATATGAGCGAAGAAATCAATCAGAATGTCGAGCAGCAGCCTACCACGCAGCCGGCGGATAACGGCAATCAGGACGGCGGCAAGATGTTCACCCAGGAGGAAGTAAACAAGATCGTATCCGACCGGCTGGCCAGAGATCGCGAAAAGCGCTCCGCCCAGCAGCAGGAGGATGCACGAGAACAGGCATTGAAGGCACGGGAGGCAAAGCTGGATTGCCGGGAATACCTGACCGAAAAGAAGTATCCGGCGGAGCTGCTGGATATTCTCGATACTACGGACGCTGGCAAATTCAAGTCCACTGCGGATAAACTGGCTGATCTGTTCGGCCATGGCAGTACAAGGGCTAAATTTGTCCAGCCCCGATTTACTGGGCCCAGATCAGGCGGTGCAAGCCCGGATACTGGCCATGATCCTATCCGTGAAGCTTTCATGCCTAAAACATGAAAGGACTGATTAAATAATGGCTATTGATTTAGCAACCAAATTCCAGCCCCATACTGACGAACAGTTTAAGGCTGAAAGTAAGAAATCCCTGCTGACCAACACCGATTATGAATGGACCGGTGCCCATTCTATCAAGGTCTACAAGGTCACCACGTCCCAGATGAACGACTACAACCGCAAGGGCGAGGATAACGGCAACTGGAGCCGTTACGGAGCTGTGGCCGGTCTGGATGCCACTACCGAGGAAATGACCCTGAAGAAGGATCGTTCCTTCACCTTCGCCATCGACAAGCTGGATCAGGATGAAACCCAGAATCAGCTGGCCGCTGCGTCCGCTCTGGCCCGTCAGAATCGTGAGGTTGTGATCCCTGAGGTGGATGCCTATACCTACGGCGTTATGGCTGAGAAGGCCGGTAATAAGCCGGAGGCTCTGGAGCTGACCGCTGAGAACATCTACACCGAGATTCTGAACGGCTCTCAGGCTCTGGATGATGCAGAGGTCAACGAGACCGGCCGTGTGCTGGTGGTCACTCCTGCCGGCTATGCGCTGATGAAGAAGTGCAAGGATATCACCATGGAGACCAACATCGGCAACGAACTGAGGCTCCAGGGCGTGATTGCCATTCTGGACGGCATGAACGTGCAGAAGATCCCTGCCAACCGGCTGCCTGCCGGCTTCGGCTTCATGATCGCACATCCCTGCGCCACGGTGGCACCTGTGAAGCTGGAGGACTATACCGTGCATGAGAACCCTCCCGGTATCTCTGGATCTCTAGTGGAAGGCCGAATCGTGTATGATGCGTTTGTCCTGGACAACAAGGTTAACGCCATCTACTACCAGGCTCAGCCTGTGGCAGAGGCTTAATGCAATAGGGCAGGAGGGGCGTGCAGGCGGTGCTTGTGCGCCCCTTTGTCTGTGAGGTAACGCCATGGCAAAGAAACGATTGAAAATGTCCACTCCGGCAGAGGTAAAACGTGCTTTGTCCCGGGTGGCGAATATGGTCTTGAATGGCGAAATGGAGGCCAAGGACGCAAATGCGATCATGTACGCTGCTAACGTGATCCTGGGCGCCATTCGTGTAGATGAACAGCAGCAGAGGCTTGACGAGCTGGAAAAGCTGATAAAGGGGTTGGAGAAACAACGTGGCTAGTATCAAGAAACGGCTGGAGATGCTGGAGGCGGCAGTAAATGCCCTGATAACCCAGCAGCGGCGGCACGATCCGTTTGTAGTGCTTCAGCCGTGGAGTATGACCAAAGATCAATATAACGTGCATTACCGCCCCGAAGGGATGTATAAGCCGTCCGTGAAATATGGGGAACTGAGCTATGCGGAGGCCTGCGCTCTGCTGCTTCAGTGGCCCGGCGATCTGTATTGCCAGATCAGTATGGGCTGTTGTCTGGAGTGGCTCTTTGCGTTCCACTATTTTACTGAGCATTCCAGACTATACACTCAGGAGCAGCTTGACCTCTTCCAGCGGAAGGATCTGGAGGATAATCCGGAGCTGGCCTATTTGCTCGATACTGAGGAGGGCAAGCAGCTGGTAGGAAATTTGGCTAAGTTGCCGCAGTCCTATATGGTACGGCTGGGGGATTTACAGAGGATGATCATGGGTTAAATTGTTGCTTATGGGGTGATCGTAATGTCAAACGAGGAATTGGTTGCGGCGATCCAGGGCGGAGAAGACCGCATGGGCGAGTTATGGGCACAGGTAGAAAAGCTGATCATGTGGAAAGCACACCGCATTATGGGAGCGCTGGAGGCTCGTGGCGGATGTGGTGTGACTTTCGAGGATCTGTACCAATCCGGCTATCCTGCGCTGGTGGATGCAGCGGAAACCTATGATCCGGCCTCTGGAGCCTTTACAACATGGCTTATGTATTACCTGCGGAAAGCCTTTGCAGAGGCCACTGGTTATCGCACCCGGAAGGGGCGCAACGATCCTCTGAATAATTCTCTGAGCCTGGATATGCCATTGTCGGATGATGTAGACAGCGATAATCTGATGGAGATTACGCCTGATCCAGCAGGCACGAACGGCCTGGAATCGGCGGAGGAGGCCATATACCACCAGCAGCTCCATGATGCTCTGGAGGCTGCCCTGGATGCCATTCCAGAGCAATACAGCGAGGTTTTGCGGCAACGGCATTATGACGGCCTGTCCCTTGCTGAGATCGGAGAGAGCCGGGGTGTGTCGGCTGAATATGTGCGGCGACTAGAGTGCAAAGCCATCCGCTATATACACAGGCCAAGTATCGCTTGCCACCTCCGGCCGTTCTGTGATTTCGATTTCTACTGCGGTACCGGTTTGAGCGCTTTCCAGCACACCGGCATGAGCATCCAGGAGCGGTATCTGGCGATCGAGGAGGAGCGCAAGGAGAAGGCCGAACAGCAGCGGCTGGATCGGGAACGTAGACGGCGAGAAAAGAAGAACCGAATTGCAGCTGAGGAGTATGTGGAGCGTGCCAGACAGCAAGCTGAGGAGATTGTTGGCAGAATGACCCCGGAGGAAAAGGCCCGGCTGTTGGCTCAGTATGGGTATGTGTAGAACCTGATAAAACCTGAAAAGTTTTCCCTTATATTTTCCCTTTAGTTTCCCTTGAACTCTGAATTATGGCTTTTTAGGTGGTCTAAATGGGGCAAAATAGCACATAATGGACGCAATAAAAGCCAAAATCCGAAAAGTGGGCAATTCGAGTCCTGCCTCCGCAACCATAAAAACACCGGATTTTAAAAGAAATCCGGTGTTTTTCTAACTTTTTCAGCAAAAATGAAACTGCGCTAATCCCACTCAGGGGACATCCAGGGGACCAAGCTCGAAAATAGGGGATTTTTGTGTTCCACCTTGCCATTATTTCAACATCACATCGCCGATACATTCGGCCGCCTTGGTCATGTTTTCCTCAATGATGTGCGCGTAAATAGTTTCGGTGGTGGTAACATTGGCGTGGCCCAGATATTTGGAAACGGTGACGATATCGAATCCGTTGGCCAGCAGAACAGAGGCCAGCGTATGCCGGAAGGCGTGGGGGGTGATGTAGGGAAAATTGTATTTGGCGGAAAAATCCCGGAGCCAGCTGGTTACAGTATCAGGTCTGGTAGGACTGCCATTTTCCCGACAAAATACATAGCTGCTTTAGAGAAACTCTACGACGGTAAGATTCAAGAATTAGAGTGCGCAATGGAAGATATCGGGGGTGATTTGGCTGCTACAAAGGAAGAGTTTGGTAATCAACTTAATAAACTGAATGAGAATCTGGTGCAGCTAAATAAGACACAGGAAATATATCAGAAGAAAATGGAAACTCGATTTTTATTGCTCAGTATTTGCGGCGGTGTTGGTATTCTCCTAGCTATTATTTTGGCTGGCGAAGCTCGGCGCAACGACAACAATTTTGTCTGCACTTATCACGATCATAAGAAGGATTGTGGATTGAACATGGGATATCTGCATCATGTCCGTTCGGTAATGATTATTTATCCCCTTGGTGTTGCTTTTGGATTAGAATCTGGGCAACAAACCAAGGGGATGGTTTTCTTAATGTAAAAAACATTTTTCACCGGACAACCAGCTGTCCGGTGCGGGTGGTATAGTATCAGTGCATCGTGGGAAGTAACGCCTGCGGTAACATTGTAAAGGGGGGATAGTGCATGATGGAGGAGCAGAAGGAAGTCAATTGTATGAGTGGCGAAGGAGGAGATGCTATGGTTATTTTTGATTGCGGATTTGAAAACGATCAGTACACCTACATCATCGTGGAGGATGCCTGCGGAAAACTCCGCAGGCATTTTTTGCGCAGCGCTGGGAAGTGAAAATAACGACAAAAGATTTAGTTTCGCACACAGAAGGGCGAAGTCTGTGTGCGGATTATTTTTTGAGAGATCACGCATGACTTTATCCGCTCGAAAGAATAAAATATGCAAAAGATATGTTGACTTTGGGAACGCTTGTGTCTATAATATAAATGCATGAGTTTATCCGCTCGAAGGTGTAAAATAGTAAAAAGTCAGAAGGGAGATGCGCGCATGGATATTCAGCGATACAAAGAAATCTTTGAGGGTTACGGCGGCATGATGCGCACGAAGGATCTGGAACAGGAAAAGATCCGATATAGAAATGTCCAACAGCTGATCGAAGCGGGTCTGGTGGAGAAGATTCGTTACGGCTACTATCAATGGGTTCGCCCGGATGACTTTAGCGAAGTAGGCACCGTGATTCGCCTTTTCCCGGATGCCATTTTCTGCATGGATACTGCTCTGCGTTACTATGGGTATAGTGACCGGACTCCCGGTGATTGGCATCTGGCAGTTAGCAAGGATTCCGGAAAATCCCGATTTAACATTGATTATCCGTTTGTGAAGCCGTACTACATAGAGCCTGCGGTTCTGGAACTGGGGTTGACCAAAGGTAATATGGACGGCCATGAGATTCAGATCTATGATAAAGACCGGGTGATTTGCGATTGCCTGCGATATCGCAATAAGATGGATAAAGAGATTTTTAACAAAGCGATTCAGAACTATATTGCAGACCCGGAAAAGAGTATTCCGAAACTGATGGAGTACGCCGGACTTCTGCGTGTGAAAAAGATTGCAAAAGATTTGATTGGAGTGTGGCTTTGATGAACACTTCATTTCAGTAATGGCAAACTTCAGGGAGGAAAATATATGAAAAAGATTGAGGGCTCTCCTAAAAACTTAAAACAACTGCTACGAGCAGAAAAAGAAAAAGCATTGTCGGAAATACCTAATGATTTTTTAGAAAAATAAAGACCAAGAATAAACTTCTTGGTCTTTTTTATATTTCTCTTCGATCGCTGATCGCCTTTGAAAGGGTGACTGCATCAGC
>JAZONA010000071.1:0-5048 GCA_045654265.1 Faecousia sp. | reverse complement strand
GGTGCAAATAATGTACAACAACATAGATCTTACATACACCATCTTCGGTTTGATCGTAACATTGATCGAAGCCTGCATTTTTGGTGCAATAACCAAGGCCATCAATGAAAACAAGGGCTACGAAGGTGGCTTCTGGTGGGGATTTTTCCTTGGTGTTATCGGAATTATTGTGGTAGCTGTGCGCCCGCACTACTACACCCTCGGTTACAACACCCCTGATGACGCCATTTATACTTCGAAAACAACTGCCGAGAAACCCATCGACATGGATGCACCGGTGCCGGAAGGCGGCTGGCGCTGTAGCTGCGGCCGAGTTCATGAAGCCTACGAAAGTTCCTGCTCCTGCGGGGAAAACAAGCATGGTGCGAAGAAAGCGATTGCCAAATCCCTCAGAGAAAAACTGCCGACCCCCCCTACGAATCCACAAGATTGGACATGTACCTGTGGCAAAGAGCATCCGTCCTACGAAACCTCCTGCATTTGCGGCATGACCAAGCATGCGGTACTTACCGCCAACATCGTCCTTCCTGAGCCAGAACCCATCCCGGAGCCTGAGCCGGCTCCCATCCCGGTGCCCGTCCCTGATGATGAAGGTATCGAAATGCTTCGCAAGTATAAATCTTTACTGGACGACGGCGTGATCACCCAAGAGGATTACAACGCCAAGAAAAAGCAATTGCTTGGCTTGTAAATTTTTACATAATATATCCATGTAAGAGAGGTATTTCATTATGAGTCCCATTCTCATATACTTTATCATTAGTCTTGTCGTAACGATGATCCAATGCTGCATTTTAGGTGCCATCACTAAGACCATCAATAAGAGCAAAGGATACAAAGGTGGCTTTTGGTGGGGATTTTTCCTTGGGGTCATTGGTATTATTGTTGTTGCTGTCCGGCGCCCCCACTTCCCCTCCCCCGATAATTTCCGCTGATATGATAAAGTACCCTCAGAGCCAACGGTTCTGAGGGTACTTTTTTGATTATTTAATGTATTGCTCCCAAATGAGCGGAGCTTCGTACTTATCCATTTTGAATGCGGTACGAATACCCAGTGCCAGCAATTTCAGTTTTGCCTGCATGGTTTTGGACTGGAAGTAGGCTTCGTTACCTTCCATCATGGCATACTCCATAACTCTTGCCCGATCTTCCATGGGGAAGCTCATAGAATAGGTATCGATAAAGGCTCGGTTGTCCTCCTGCAAATATGCCGTACCATCCCGATCTGCATTGGTGATGTAACTATAGTCATACTCAAAGCCCGTCGGGTTCAGATCGCCCCAAAAATCATATGCATTGCATTGGGTCATAACATAACTGTCGATGGCATGGAACAACTCATGGTAGGCTGCCTGCTCCAACCCCTCTCCCATGGATAAAACCACATAGGTATTTCCCCCACTACGGAAGAACACACCAGGCGCTTGTGTTTTCACACCCAGAGCATTTTTTTCATAAACATTTCGCACCAGGCCAATGGTCAGCTTTCCGCAGGAGGACTGTTTTCCCAGCTTTTTCAGCATTTCCGGCGGATATGCTGACAGCACTTTCTCCAGCACCGGCAGATCACGCAAGTAAGCAGCTACAACATGCTCCGGTTCTATACTGTAATTCTCCGGGATCATATCAGCAGCCTCTTGCCAGATCCGGATCCGCACACCGTAGAGCTCTTCCAAGCTCTTTGCCCGTTCATTGCAGTCAGCCAACCCCTCGGTGTCCGGGGATTCTGCCGTGTAGAAGGGCTCCAGCCACGCAGTATCATCCTTTGTAGGGGTCAGCGCAGGATCCCAGCAATAAAGATTTTGTCTACCGCTTGCCACATCTGTGGCAAAAAACCACAAATAATCCTCGCTCTCATCTCCGGTAATTGCGGCAATATTTTGCAGTCCGGGCAATGTAACGGAATAAGGGTTTGTGCCACCGGACAACTCATAATAGGCAATTCGTGCGCCATCATCGGTATTTTCAGAAATTGTAACAGCACTGTGGTTTAGTACCAAATGTTCCGTGCCATCCCACTGGGGCTTCAGGCAGAGAAAGTCCTCCCCTACTTTGCCAAACAAGGTGTACCAGCGATCCACCTGCTTCAGCTTAGCATAATACACTTCGCCGGCGCTGGCAAGCTCTGTTTCCTCCCTATGAGAAGACAATGCCTCACCGGTAGCTGTTGAAACATACACAGTTTCCTTCAATCCAGCCGATTCCACCACGCACTCCAGCATTTTCCCTTCAAAATGGCTGCCCACAATATACTGGGCATCTCCTTTGCTTTGGCGAAGCAGTCGGGAAATTCCAGTGGCAATCTCCAGACTACGCAGCGCATCCGTAGTAAAGTAATACAGATTCTGGCCGTCCATCGAAATCATAGGCGCACAGATGGCATCCTCAGGAAGTGTTATCCGGGAAATCTCATTCAACTGGCTGTTCAAAGTAACTATCGTTTGATCCTTGGTATCGAAATAGCGCAAAGTATCCTCATCAATGCGTACATGATCGCTGTAAGGATCCAATAGGCAGTCCAATGTAACCGAAATAGGCATTCCGCCATTGGTCAGCTGGGTCAGGGTGGTAAACTCTTTTCCGGAAAACAGAAGCAGATACTGTCCCATATTCGCAATACCATAGTAATCGGAACCACCGGGTATAAATTGCTTCACAGCGCCGGATGTGGACAGTTCAATAGGACTTTCTTCCATGTAGATGCCATAATCATTGCCCATTATCGGCTTTTCCGGCGATGTTGAAGGCTCTGTGATTGATATAGACGGAACTGACACATCATCGTTCCTTGTGCATCCGCAAAGCAGCAGCGCGATCAGCAGCACACTTGCCAAAATGCGCTTCATGTTATTGCCTCCTTGCCAACGTATAGTCGTCACCTTGACGGTAATAGGGGCATCGGCTCTGACGACTGGCGAAAATTCGATATACCTCATCTTCATCCAGATCCATCATACAATAATACTCATCAAATTCTTCGTCGTAGTCATAATGCCAGCAGCTTTCGCACAAATTGGGATCCATTATCTTCCCTCCAGCATATCCAGATAGCCCTGCACATCGAAGGGCTTCAATTTTTCGTCCTTGCGCAGATACAGCGGATGATGGGGATGCCCCTTCTTGCTGATGGCGCCGGCACAATACCAACTGGCTCCCAACTCCTGGCCGATGGCCACCATATCCTGAACACAGCCGGGTAAGTACTTCCGCTTCTCAATGATTGCACCCCACGCCGCCCAGACAGCCGGTTTTTCTGAAATCGACAGAACATAACGAAACGCTGTCATATTTTCCGCATGAAGAGTAGGGTTACACTGCCGTTCCATGTCATCAGGCTTGGTGGCTCGCTGCGCATAGACATTAAACATAATAAAGCTGTCAAAACCGTTCCCCTCAGCAATCCGCTGAACAGATTTTAGAGTGTTGTCCAAATTGTCAGGCTCTGCAGTGGATGGGTTGATACCAATGCAGATCAATGGATTCCTTCCACGGGTACCCAAAATGTACCGGTACTCGGAATAAAAATTCGGGGCGTAGAGCCATTTTTCTATGTCATAATCTGCAGAAGGCGTTTCCGCCGCTGCCAGTGCCTGCTGAAAGGTCACCAGCTCCAGCTCCGCAGTAGTTCCATTGGGAATATGCATCAATCCACCTCCGGGAACCAGCAACTGTTGGACGGATCATAATAGGGACAATCCTCCGTAGTTAGATCCTTCTGGCGCAGCCAACCTGCACAAGCAATATCCAAAAAAGGATATACGCCACTCATGGTGCTCTGCAGACCAATCGTGCTATCATCATCCATGTGCAGCTCAATCATCACACTGCCACCGACGGTGTACAGCTTCTGCCCCACAATCTGATCAAAGCGATAGGTCTTGCTGCTTTTACCAAACATATTGAAAATAAAGCTATCCGCATCATAGTAAATGCCAAAGCTCATATAGTACACTATCATGGCAATGCCAACCAGAAGCAACAAACCACCAGCTGCTCCAAAAATCCACATTGTCTGGCGGATAGACATAAAAATCGCAGCAATTCCCAGAATCCCCAGAATCAAGCCAAAAGCGCCCAATTTACTATTCAGTCGTACAGACAGTCCGCTGGCATGCTGCTTTTCACTACGGAACAACTTTTTATACAAAAAATCAACCAGCACACACAAACCAACCGTTGCAACAACCACAATCAGAACCGGAATATAATCCTTCATATTTCCTCCTTATGCCCAAAGCACTACGTTCACCGGGACGTCGTACTCTTCTACAGGCAACTCTTCTACCATCTGAAATGCATAACACAGAGCCAGCGTAGGGTGATTGGGTTCCTGCGCAAGAAATTTATCGTAAAAACCGCCGCCATAGCCCATTCTGTGTCCCTTCTCAGTAAAAGCCAAACCGGGCATCAGCACCAGCGCAGTGGGATCCTCAGCTACATTGCCATCGGCGATGGGTTCCGGGATTCCTGCAAAGCCTTTCTCTACCTGCGAAAGATCATCCAGATAAATAAACTTCATCTCATCTCCGTAGACCTTCGGCACAGCAACCCGCTTCCCATCCTTGAGCGCCTGCTCCAGCATAGGTGTAGTGCGTACCTCCTGGTTGTAAGGAAGGTAGCCATATATCGTGGTAGCATTGCGGTATAATTCGCTATTCAAAAACAATTCAGCTAGTCGCTGACTGGCAGCAATAATTTCTTCCTCCGTCATCGCCCGCTTTTGCTCTCTTATCTTTTTTCTCAATGTTATCTTATCCATGGGCTCCTCCCAATATATCACGATTAGCTCTATTTTAGCAAACTCTGACTATATATGCAACACAAAAAAGGGGATATTACAAAAAGAAAACCTCCTACCGAAGTAGGAGGTATCTTGTGTTTGCGTTACCTATTTTCACGGCCAGTCACCCGGCAACTATCGTCGGCGTACATGTGCTTAACTTCTGTGTTCGGGATGGGAACAGGTGGACCCACATGACAATCAACACAAACTTTTTGGTGACCCATACCGGATTCGAACCGATGTTAACGGCGTGAGAGGCCGCTGT
>JAZONA010000070.1:0-75040 GCA_045654265.1 Faecousia sp. | reverse complement strand
GCTGGTCCAGAAGTCCTACTACCGTGTATCCGGCTGGATCGGCGGTCTGAAGGAAACCAAGGCTCGCGTGATGATGAACAACCGCTCCGACTACGCAATGGAGCTGGCCGTCAAGGGCATGCTGCCCAAGAACACCCTGGGTCGCAACTGCATGGGTCGTCTGCATCTGTGCAAGGGCGCTGAGCACAACCACGCCGCTCAGAAGCCGGAAGCATGGACTTTGGACTAATTGGAGGTAACTGACTATGTACGAAAGCAAGAAGAAGTATAACTACGGCACTGGCCGTCGTAAGTCCTCCGTTGCCCGTGTTCGCGTTTACGAAAACGGCACCGGTTCCATCATCATCAATGGCCGCGACATTGACGATTACTTTGGCCTGGACACCCTGAAGTTGGTTGTTCGTCAGCCTCTGGTTGCTACTGACCTGGTTGGCAAGGTTGACATTGTTGTCACCGTTGCCGGCGGCGGCGTTTCCGGCCAGGCCGGCGCTATCCGTCACGGCATCTCCCGCGCCCTGCTGCTGCTGAACCCCGAGAACCGCACCTCTCTGAAGGCCGCTGGTTTCCTGACCCGCGATCCCAGAATGAAGGAGCGTAAGAAGTACGGTCTGAAGGCCGCCCGTCGTGCTCCCCAGTTCTCCAAGCGCTAAAATACCTATATTCACACCAAAATCCCCGGATTACGAAAGTTTTCCGGGGGTTTCTTTAACCAATTTTGACCAAGTGCAACCAACTCCCCCCTACTCTTTTGGGGTTAAATTGAGGTTAAATGCGCTTTTGAGGTTAAATTTGAGGTTAAATTACAACGCAAAAAACACCCCCTCCGGAGTAAATCCGAAGGGGGTGTTTCATTACTTCTTCCGTGTTATTCGGCCAAATTCTCAAGCGCCGACATCAGCTGAGAGCGACTCAGTCCGTCCGTATAAGTACGGGAAAGACCCATCTGGAGCAGAAGCTCACGCAACTGATCATCAGTAAGCGACTCGGCATCAATGCCATCCTGCATCTCATTCTGCTGGGGACCGGTATAGCCGGAATTCTGCACAGCAGAAGCCTTGCCATTGGCATCCACCCAGCCTTCCATCAGGATGTACGCCACCACGGCGGCTCCCTGCATGATACAGCCAGCCACAGTGGAAGCCACCTCATTGGAACCGCCAAAGGCCGTAATCAGGCCAGACACGAACAGCGCCAAAGCAAGCCAGAGCTTGCGGCTGGCCAATTTGCGTTTGATATTTCCCTTGTTCATGGTATTTCCTCCTTATTTGGTATAGTCCTCAATGACATCAATGCCATATTCGATTGCGCAGGTGTTTTCGATCCGGCAGCCACGGGCATCTTCCCATCCCTTGGCGAAATACGCCACATCAGCCGTGGAAAGCAACTCCAAAGATTTGCCCAGGAACCACAGCGGCTTTGCATCTGCTGGTGCACTCTGGAAGAAGGAATCGATCACTTCCACTTCCTCGCCCAAAAATCTCTCAGCGGACGAGATAGCCTTCTTGCGTACTGCCAAGATCTCCTCATCAGTCTTGCCACGCATCGGCTGAGAGATAAACAGTTTCTTCATGGATTGTCCTCCTCATTTTGTATGCTCAGCGAGCAATTTCTTGTAATACTTCGCAACGTCGCCGTTGCCGCCTTTTTTGATGTACTTGTCGCCGGCAATGATGCGCTCGGAAACGGGCATCTCCTCCGACATGATTGTCAGCCGCAGGATGGAGAGGTATTGATCCTGGTCGTGCTCCACCAGCATGTCCACCTTCTCCTTCAGCTCCTTGCTAGATTTCTTGTTGGAGGCGTACACCGTCACGCAGATGCCGATGAGATTCAGCACGCCACCGATGATGGCGATCCAAATGTTCTCCACCGGATCACACCCCCAGCAGCTTCGCCCAGGTAGCAGGGCCGCAGACGCCATCCACAGCCAGACCATTGGCTTTCTGGTAGGATTTCAGCGCCTTCTCCGTTGCTGCACCAAAATCGCTGTCTGCGCCGTAGCCGCCGCAATTGCAACCTTTGGCAATGAGCAGCTGTTGCATAGCCTTCACGCTGGCACCCTTGCAGCCCTTCCGGAGCACCGGCAGAGCCACAGAGCAAGTCTTCTGAGCAGGCTTAGCTTCCAGCTGAGCCTCAATGCCGAAATACTCCGCAATGACCTTTGCCTCAGTATCCGCCAGCGCCTGCAGGTTCTTCTCCTCCATCAGCCACTTGGTGGAGCGGGTGTTGGTATGGAAGGAATGCTCCAGGATCACACCGGGCGTACCCACCACACGACAGCCGTGAAGAACGGTGTAGTAGTTGTCGTTCATGACACCGTCGCCGTTCCAGTCGCCGGAGCCCAGGCGGCTGGCAGTCTTGCCACCCTGCTTGGTGCCCATGCACTTAGCCACAGCGGTAGCCAGTGCCTTGGCGATCTCCTTGCTCTGATCGTCCACCTGGGTGCCGTTGTCATCGTACAGATGGTAGGCCACCACATAGTCCACACTCTCATTGGCACCAGAGCCGGTAGCATTGGAATGCAGACTCAGCAGCAGATCGCAACCACGGGCAGCCTGACCTCTTGCAGTCAGACTGAGATCCTTGTTGGGATCTGTCCGGGTGACCTTGACAACGATGCCATAGCCCTCCAGCGCCGTTTTCAGTAGCTTGTGGAGCTTCCACATTGCCTCAGACTCCCAGTATCCCTGCACCGCAGGAGAGCGGTTGTACTTGCCGTAGTGGCCAGGATCCAGCACCACCACCGGTCGCTCATGCCCGGTTTTTACGTTTTTCATTGGTATTCCTCCTTAATCGTAGTTGTGGACGATCAATCTGTCCTTATCATCTGCGGCGGTAAAGATGTCCTCAAACTTAATCCAGATAAACTCCGCTTGTTGGTAGCTTGCACTGGAGTCTACCACAAGCAACTTGCCAGTACCGGCATTGCCTCCCACGACCACCAGCGAATGATAACCTGCAGCGCTGGAGGATGTCACAATGATGCCCGTGGGCTTCCGCTGCGCCAGTCGCTCCAGGATAATATCGTACTGATCGATGCTGGTTACACGGGTTTCTTCATGCGTCCAGCCAAGCATATTTGCTTGGACTGCATGGAAATTTCCAATCTGGCCTTCGATGTTTATGTCAGCGAATTTTTCGCCCTTGAAATCCTCCCAGTAATCCAGGAAGTTAGCCTTCTCTGCAGCGGTGCCACGATGGATGCACTGCCATTCATGGTACAAGGAAAACGCCGTGCACCCTGCCTTGTCCATGTACACAACCACAGGCTCGTCAACGTCATCATGCGGGATGTTATGCACACCAAATTTCACATCCGGGTACTTCTTCTGGCAGTCCGCACGGGGAACCCCCAGCACAACAGACGGAACTTCTCTGTCACGGATCGCCGTCAGCTCCTGATACTCAGGCCACCGGGCAGCCCGGGTAGACTTTGCACCGATCTGGCATTCGGGGTTAAGATCGTCCATGTTGATGCAATCCTCCATGCTGGACCGCATAAAGCAGCACTCGCCAATGCCGGTAAGGATCGCAGGATTCAGGTCTACATCTTTAAGCTGTGAGCAAGAGGCAAAAGCCCCGTCACCCAAGGCGGTCACATTCCCTAGTCCAGTGACCCGTTCAAGCCGGAAGCAATGGCGGAATGTATTGGCGCTGAGGAATCTGGGACCGCTGCCCAGATCAACCTCCACCAGATGGGAACATACATCAAACATGGATTCGGTGGTCTGGAGCGTATCGCAATCCAGTCCATGGGGCATCTTGACTCTTCGCAGATTATGGCAATACTGGAACACGCCTGCGGCATTGGTGATCTTGCCCAAGTGCCATGCGGACATATCCACTTCTCTCAGCTCCTGACAGTACACAAACATGCCGCCGATGCTGGTCACTTCAGAGGCATCCAACATTTCCAAACCCTTGATGGCCCTGAGCTGCAGGAAGGAATTGAACACACCGTTACTGCCAGCATTCATCTTGATTTTTCGCTTGCCATTTGCGGAAACAGTCACCACATCCCCTTCCCGGTATGCGGTAATCGTGCCGGGGTCGACGCCGGCATCCCACTTTTCATCATAGGCATCGGGCGTATACCGCTCCACAAAACGCACCTCGGTGATGGTAGACGTGGAGGTCGCACCCGCCCATTCCTTCCGCTGCTTCAACGTAGGGAATCCTTTGTATCCGCCGCCGTTTTTCTTCACATAATTACCTTCGTGATCCAGATAATAAATCACAGCCATTACTCAGCCACCTCCAGAATATCTTTCACATACACCCCAACCAGCTCGGCAAGGGGGTTATATACGGGGTTCACCGTATCACGATTGCACAGATAGATCCCGTTGTCCTGAATGTAATACTTGCCACTCTCCAGTGCCATGTTGCCGTCATACGGAATAGGATCGTCGATCGTGCCTTCATGGGTCTCGTTGATGGTTTCCCACAAAGAGGGTGCGCTCTCAGGCTCCCAGCCAGCCTGGGAAGTATGCGCCTGAATAACACGCCAAAGCTTGCCATTGCGGCGCACCTTGAAACCGACGGTGTACGCAACGCCGACTTCCCACTCGGGGTAAAACTCCTTCATTCGCAGAGCTGTGTTGTCGTCAACGGTCAGGGTATTGATCTGCTGGGCGATGAACATCCGAGAGACTTCCTGCTCGGTCAAGGGGCGAGTGCGCTCGGAGATAGCATCCAGTCGAGCGTCTCTGATTTCTTCCGGCGTTGCCTCACGCAGTCCATTTTCATAAACCGTCATCACTTGCACCCCCATATCTCAACTGTGGAGCCTGCGCCCAATTTATGTCCGCTCGTTCCTACGTTCACAATAATCTGTGTAGTATATGTCTTGGCCGCCGAGTTAAGTTTCTCTTGGGCGGAACCGAGCTGTTTCAAATAACTTTTTCCATTGGCTGTTTCGCCATAAAAGTGTTGGCTCCTAATCGCACCACTATGAACCATATTGGAGCCTGCAAGTTCTTGACCTCCGCCAGCATAGTTAATCCACACCTTACCATCAGCATTATTGGCCGTAGTATCCGCCGATGCGACTGTCTTTGTGTTGAATCGAATCGCTCTGTATTGCTTATAAGCGAATGTGGTGCCATCATCAGTCTGCGTGATAACCCATCTCTCGCAGTCCTCTTGCAAGGTAGCGGTTCCCATCAGCTCAAACGGCTGCAACCAAATAGAACCACCTGATCCACCACCCCCACTCGGCAAATCCGCCGCTTCCCACTCCGTGGGCTTGCCGCTCTCATCCACAGCCTTGACAACGATGGTTTGACCGACAGAGGCGGTGGCAGGGGGAGCGATGCAGTCGCCCACATCTACGGGATTCTCCGCCAGATAAGCATCGACGGCATTTTTGATTTGCTCATCGGTTACGCCCTCAGGAATAGGTGTATCCGCGGGCAACGCCCCAACTTCCTCAGCCGTATACTTCGGCTTTTCTGGCTGTTTTGCCCATGCCGGGATGGTCGGGTCAGTTTCCTTGACCGGATTCTCCGCCATATACTCGTCCACAGCCTGCTTGATGGCTTCAGGGGATACCGTGCCAGCATTGCCCTCCGGCTCTTCGTCGGGGTTGATCCAGATGGCTTCGCCGTTGGTGGGCGGCTCAGAGCCAATGTGGACTTCAGGGGCGGCTTCTTCGTCTTGCTCATCTGTCTTAATCCAGATAGCTTCGCCATTTAGAGGGCGATCCGGCCCAATGTGAACACCGCTTCCCGACGGGATGATAACTTTAACATTTTCGCTGCCGTCGTACTCCACCTCCACCGCACCGGTGAGAATCAGCTTCTGCGGATTGGGTAAAGCCTTAGGTACCGCAGCAATAGCAGTTTCTTTCACCCATTTTTGCAGATTGAAGTAATCCCCGGAGGCTACTGCACCTACACCAGGATTCCGATGCACATCAATAGGCGCGCCGAAGGCGGCAAGCTGATCTCCATTGTTATCCGCAAAGATCACCGCCAGGTCTACCATGCCAGGCACTTCCAGTGCAGGAGGCGGCAGGATCGCCCACACCATGTTTTTGTCCATTCTGCAAGCAGGAGCCCCGTCTGGGAGGGTGTCATACAGGCCGCCGGTTCCGTCCGGTTTGCGATAGCTGATCACCGGCGTGACGCCATCGGGGATCTCCCATTTCTTTCCGCCTGCAAACAACGCAATTTCCAGCTCACGGGTGTTCACATCGCACTGCATCACATTTACCGGGCGCTGTACCTGCGGATCATCCAGATGGATGGTGATTTTATTCGTCACTTTCATAGGATCCCTCCGTTTCTGCCTTTGCGGCAGCGATTTCTGCAACCTTGCCGTCAATGATCTGTCTGTGGAGTTTATCCAGGATGGGCTCGAACAGATAGCACGGCAAGCCATGCTTTTGCAGGATGCTGTTCAAGGCTGCAGCCGCTTCCGCTTCTGCCTCCTCCAGCACCAATGCAAGATGCTTTTCTTTCATTGCGTACTCCTTACATCAAAGATTTCACAGTCAGGATCAGATCCCTCCAGGTGATTTCCTCAGTCACTTCCCTGGTATTTCCCTGGCTGTCCGGTGCAGTGGTATAGGTGATCGACAGCGCATTTCCATTCATTTTGAACTTATTGGCATAGGTCGATGCACTGACAAGCTTTCCATCCTGGATCTCCCACTCGCCGATACTACCGTCAGAGGCTTTGATCGTACCAATCAAAGTGGCTCCGGAAGCAAACAAAGCACCCGTCTGATCAACGCCAAAATTATTACCCACCGTGATACACCAGCCGTTTTTGGTGGCTGCCGTTTCCGCGATGCCGTCCTGGCCATAAGAATTGGGCGAGGATGTAGTGCCGGTGCGACACAGCCACATAGAGCCGTATGCACCCAGATCACCATTTCTAATGGAATTGTTGTCTACTTGCCACCCCGCCAAAGTGACATTGCCGCTCCCAGCCGAAAAGATCACATTCCCACTGTTGTTGGAAACAGATAAGGTGCCCGTGATATTCGCCGCTGGTACCTGCAGTTTTTCGCCCACGATGGAGCATCCTCCGATCGTGCCGCCGGTGGCGGTAATGTTGTTGGTAACGATAGAGCCGTTATCCAGGTCAAAGTAGGTTTTTTCATTTGTGGAGATGAGTTTTCCTGCGGTGATGCTTCCGGCCTTCAGGTTTAATACCTGCACATGCTCTGCGTTGATGTACCACTTGTTGTCCTGGACATAGATACCCTGGATCTTGCCACCCTCAGTGAGCTTGTTGAAAATCTCCTGACGGGTCTGATTTTCCATAGCCTGCTGTACAACCGCACCGGTGGACTGGTTATTAACAGCAGATGAGCTGTCCCGGCTGACAGATCCGGTGCTCTCATATGAATCCCGGTTGCCGGTCTGAATCTTAGTCATGATACAGGTGTGGATCTGCTTGCCGTATTTGTCGATCACATCCACAAAGTGACCAGGGCGCAGATCCAGCCGGGCGGGTACATCTATCTGACACGGACGATACCGAGGCAAAGCAGCCAGTTCCTGTTCCATGACTTCTAGGTACGGAATCAGATTCTCTGTAACCACAGCCAGCAGAACGGCGTTGCCGGTGATGATGTAAGGGTTGTCCGCCTCATTATCCGGCCATAGCGCACCGGAATCACTCTGCGCCAGTCGCAACCGGACACCATCGATCTGGGTGACATTGTAATCCTCATAGGACAAACTGCCTGCAAAATAGCGATTCTCTCCGGTGGGCTCGATAGTCACACCGGAGGGTGCATACCACGCCAACTCGATTTCACCATCCGCCGTAGCCCGGCAGAATCTGCAGGCAATTTCAGCGATCCACCCCATAAGCTGTCGTCCGGTAACGCCTGTTTTGTGGAACTGATGAACCGGAAAGAGAGCGTTCGGGAAATTGCCCCCGGCACGCTTTACGCCGCATGCAGCACACACAAGATCTGCAAATTCATCCAGAGAGTATACCCACTCTGTGAGCCCCTGGAGCCACTCTGTAAGGTCTTTATCCAGGGCAGATACTCGGTCATAGGCCGTGATCTTAAACACGTTTGCAGAGGCTTTTGTGGGCTTCTCCATACGGAAGATGCCAAGCTGTGTACGCTGCCCTATATCATCTTCCTTGATGAGCACAATCTCATCGTTGGCGGTCAGTTTCAGCGTCCCGGCGGTGTCCAGAATCTCCAGCTCCAGGCAGGCGCTGCACACGGAGCCGATGGTCAGCTCCATGCCGCTATTGACACACTCGGTAAGAGTGGAATTGCGGATGGACCATGCCTCTCTTGCGCCAGAGCTAATCTCGGTGCCATCAGCAAGTCGGATAATCGTTTTCAGCATTCCGCCACCTCCTAGCACTCGATGATATTGAAGCCGTAGTTTTTCCACAGCCCCAGCTTGGCATTGAACCAGGAGATCTTGTAGTTGGAACGATATGCTCGGGTGGTAACCAGTTTGGTGGCATCCAGCCGGTCAGGGTGGGTAAACTCAAAGTCGGGAGCATCTTCAAAAAGACTCTCCATATACCGCTTTTCCTCTTCGGTGAGGGTGGAATACATGAACGGCCATGTACCCACCTTGTACCGTGCCACGATACGGTGCATGTAGCCCATCTCATCACGGCCGGTGTCGTCCGCATCCAGATCAGTATAAGTCACCGTCATCTCGGCATCCGGAGCAAGTACCGGCTTTCCGTTGATAAGAAAGGAATTCATAAAAGGCCGCATCTTCACATACCCCCTCGAATCGTGGCCATCTTTGCATTGTAACGTGCAACCGCTCGGCCGATTACCTCGTCACCGATGTGGATGCCCAGCACAGCCTCCAGGATCTCTTTGAGCACCTCTACCGTAGCTTCGTGACCTGCCATGTTGCTTGCTACGAGGTCAGCCAACTCCAAAGCAACAGCCTCCCGGATGGTATCCAGAGGAGCCTCGATGTTTGTACCATGCCGCTGATCGCCCACAACAGCCATAAAGGGCTTGTTGGGCGGCAAGACTGCGCCACGGGCCAGTGCAGGTACATACTTGGGGATCTGCGGAATCAGCGGAGCCGATTGATCCCAATGCCAGCCCCAATCCTGATTTGCAAAATCGCCCATTTTCTCGACCAGACCGCCCACAGCATTCACCGTGCCACGGAATGAGTCAAAGACTAACGACCACAAATTGTTGAGCACCGCAATGATCGCGTTTCCGACACCGACCCAAATATTGACGAAATTCCCCCAAGCCTGTTTGAAATAGGCCGTTGCTTCCTCGGTATTTCCCTTGCAGAATTCAACAATGCCATTAAATACGTTTTTGATGGTACTGAACAGATTGCCCAGCACCCGAATAATCGAGAAGACAAAATCGATTGTGGTGCTCAGCACATTACCGATCCCGTCGACCGCAGAGCCAAGGATAGGAGAAATTACAGACCAGATGATTTGAATGGCAGCCCCGATTCCCTCAATCACCATGGCGATCTCGTCCTTGTATTCAGCCACCTTCTCGGAGAAATACCCGAAGGAATCCGTGGTCTGCTGGACGATCTGCTCGATCCAAACTCCGATCTGCGAAAAAATCGGCTTTAAGGTGTTGTTCCAAAAATCCTGCAGCGGTCCACGTAGCGCATCGAAGGAAGCGCCTACAGAATCGATCCCCGCCGCCAGATTTTCAACCAGGAGAGGAATCAGGCTGGTTTCCAGCCAGGCACCAAAGGGCTTCAGGGTGTTATCCCAAATGAATTGCGCATCCTCACCGAGCGGCTTGAACAGATTAGCAAGGGATTTCCCGAGAGGTTCAAAAAGCTTTTTCAGCTTCGTGATAAACGCAGGAATCTTCTTCTCTGCCTTATCCAAGCCGGTAAGCTCCACCTCCACCGGGATCGCTGCCGCCGACATAGACACGGACGCATCTACAGAGGCTGAACCGTCATCCTTACCGCCCAGCTTGGTGATTTCATCGAAGCCCGCAAGAGATTTCTTTGCCTTCTTGGCAGCTTCTTCTGCGTTTTCTGCAGAATCCGCCACCGCATCGAAACCACCTGCAGCGCCGTCCAGACCGGAAGAATCCACATTGAGCTGCTTGGTCAGTTCTGCCGTTTCACCGGCAAACAGTGCGGCAATGCCCTGATAAGTACCCCTGAACAGTCCAATGACCATCTGGTAAACAGCCCTCACCAGATCCGGAATGGCCTTGATCAGCTCCATGGCAATTGTCTGCACCAGCAATGGAGCGATCTGCTCAATGAGCTTCCCGATGCCGGAAATAGCCTTTTGGACGACCGGCACGATATTGTCAAAATACTTGGTGACGGAATAAACCAGGTTGTTGACTGCCCGATCAATGTCGCCACCGCCAGAGATCGCTGCCAGCACATTCTGCCAGGCGGCCTTGGTCATATTGGCAGAGCCGGTGATGGTTTTCACCGCCTCATCGGCAGTAGCCCCGGCGATGCCTAGCTTTCTCTGGATTTCGTGGATGGCGTTGTACACATCAGCCAGATTGTTGATGTCGTACTTGACGCCTGAGAGAGCCTGGGCATCCTTCAGAAGCCGTTCCATTTCCGTCTTGGTGCCGCCATAGCCGAGCTTCAGGTTGTCCAGCATAGTGTAGTTTTGCTTGGCGAAACCCTGATAGGCATTCTGCACGGATTCCATCGTACTGCCCATCTTGTTGGCATTATCCGCCATGTCTACCAGCGCCATATTGGCCACTTCAGCAGCCTTGGCAGTATCACCGCCCAGGGAGCTGATCAGCGATGCGGAGAAGCTGGTGACGGTCTGCATATACTCATTGGCGGAAAGACCAACGGTATAGAACGCATCCTCAGCATAGTCGATGACCTTATCTGCACTGTCCTTAAACAATGTTTCTACGCCACCAACAAGCTGCTCATATTCGGCGTAGGCATCTACGGACTGCTTACCGATAGCAACAGCCGCCGCAGAGAATGCGCCAATAATAGCCGCCGATGCAGCACCTGCTACCTTACCTAAGCCGCCCAATTTACCGGCTACAGCCTTGATACCTTTCTCTAGTCCACCGTTATCCAACAACGTGCTAATTACAACTTTGCCATCCGCCAATGATATCCCTCCTCAGATCCATCGGCACTCTGGCACTACTTGGATGTATGATTGATTTTCGGGGAGATCACAATCTCGAAGATCTTCCCGCACGTTCGCCCCTTGCATCGAATGAACAAGCCGCGCGCCTGAGCGCCTGGTTTGACCTCGATTGGCATCCGATAGCCACAGTAGGGGCAGGTCACTCTATCGTTTGCCATGTTAATCTCCTAACAACAACTTCAGGCGTTCCTGCTCCGCCAGCTCTTCAGCGGAGTAATGCTTTTTCAGGTCTACCTGACTCTTATTTTTGATGTAATATTCCTTTTCCCACTTCTCCAGCGGCTTTCCGGTGCGCAGCTTCTCCCGGATGGACACGACAGTGAGCAATTGTCCCTCACCCAGCGCCCGGAAAAAGGCCATAAATGTCCACCAGTGCAGGTATTCCACTGCCCGGATCTCCACGCCAGCCACTTTATTGATGTCGGCGGCGATGATGGACGCATCCTGCTCCCAGTCCAGCAGCTTTGGGCCGGGCTTCTCCTCCTGCTCGCAGCAGGAAATGAAATCAGCCAAATACTGCATAGCCTCAGGCTGATGCTCCTCTGGGATTTCTCCCTCATAAAACAGAGCAATGGCAATCTGCCAGCGGAGCCATATAGGGGCATCCGGGTTGTTGAGATAATCGAAGATCTCCAGGATATCCCGATAATCCGTATTCAACGGATACTCAACGCCACCGATGGTGGCTGTAGTGGGTAAACTCCACAGATTCATTTCTTTTTCGCCGCCGCTCTGCGCTGGGCACGGTTCATCTTGGCCTTGCCCACAGCGCTGTTCACCTGCTGTTTGGCGCACTTCCGGGCACCGGATTCCAGGATAGGTTTGACGGCATGAATAAAGTTGGTGATGACCCGCTCACCGTTGCCGGCTACGCCCATGATGTTGACACCACAGAAAATGGCATCAAAATCATTGTGATCACCAAAGATCCACGCCAGCACACTCTTCATTTCTTTGTCAGCATCTGCCATAAGCTTCAGCATAACCTCACCGGGAGCGGCATCACCGGCAGCTTTGGCCTTCTCCGCCAAGCGCTGCTCGATCTGCGCCATCTTTTCGCTGGCGTCCACGAAACGGGCGTACACATTGGGGTCGCCGGGATTGAACCGCAACACACCGCCGCCGATCTCATATTCCTTCAGGCCAAGGTCAAAATTCAGCTTCTGCATATTTCCTCCTAAAAGTGCGACCCACCCGGCGAGGGGTGGGTCATTTCGTTATCACTCCGCAGAGGGAGTGAAGGTCTTGGTCTTGGGATCGAAGGTGCCGTGGGTCTTGATGCCGGTATAGTGGACGGTAAAGGGAATCTGATAGCCAGTGGTATCGCCGCCATAGCTGGTGACCTCGATATAAGCCTCCTCCTTGATGGCAGGATACTTGCCGCCGGCCTCATCCCACAGCTTGACCTCCACGATATCGGTACGCAGATCGTCCAGCACCAGATTGCCGTCGATGATGCCCTGCAGACGGGTGAACAGCGCAGAATCCTTCTCTGCATAGAAAGGCTCCACGGATGCGGACTTTTCGTAGCTGGAGATGTTGATGCTGGTTTCACCCATGATGTTTTTCTTCTTGTCTACCTGCGCAGACAGAGAGGGGGAGAATTCCTCCAAGTCCTTGCCCAAACGCTCATACACCGGCTGCTCCGCATTGGGCATGGCGGCGTTGATGTAGTGGGCAAGGTACTTTCTTTCGATTTTTGCCATATTTCACATATCATCCTTTCTTACGTGTTATCACATATCAAATTCGTTGGTGTACTGTACCGTTATCGGAAGTAACCAATCTTGCGTGCCGTTGGTATTAGGCTCCAAGCCATAACAATTGGACCGTGTAATTCGTGTTATTTCCCGGCCGTCTGTCAGCTCTGGGTATTTGCAGGCCGCAGTATCAAACTGCGAGGGTTCTCTGCAAATCCATTTGCCGAGATCATCCAAAAATGCCTGTACATGCAGCTTCTGTTTTTCTCTCGTGCTGGCTGTGCGATAGACCACAAAGAACGGAAATTGACAAGTCTGGAACACATGATCCGTAATGCTCCGCCGCTCAGTCATAATCCTGGCACCGTTGTCAGCAGACATAGCCAAACCATCATTCTGGCTCAACTCCTCAAAAAGGATTTCTTTGCCATTCAAACCGGGGTATTGGTTGAGCATCATAAGGATTGCTTTACTCAGCATCTCAGAGCCTGTTACGTCAACGCCGATTGGCTTTGCTTCATTAGCCATTCACTCCACCTCCCGCAATTTTCTTTACTTTGCGAACCCACTTTGCCTTGTCAGCCCTCTTCGCTGCTTCAAACCACTCTGGCTGAGCTTTTTTATTGGAGAATGTTAGATCTTCCTTCGCTCTGGTTTTTCCGCCGTATTGACTTACAAGCACCTTCTTGGCGCTCGGTCTGGCCCACGGCGAACCGGTCTTGCTATCGACCATCCCCTTGCCTCTATAAAGAAATTCTCCCATAGGCGGAGCTGCGGCGACAACCTTGCCGCTCCCCGCGATGGATGCGCTCATTGCTCGCGTAATATTTATGAATGTTCCGTCAGTGTGGGGCATAAACGGGACCATCGAAGTCATAACCATGCTGTCCAGTTCGTATTGGGCTTTGGAGAGCTGGCCATCGAGCCGTCCAAGGTCTAGGGTCATGGAACACGAGATATCCTTGTCCTTGTATTCAAACTTGTGGTGGGTTTTCTTAATATTCTTTGCCATATCACTTACCCACGATTTCGAAGTGCGGAATAACACCGAATGGGCCAGATACTTTCGTCACGGCAAATACGTAGTCACACGTGCGGTTCATGTAATCGTAGAAGCTAAGCTCTTCCGGGTAGTTAGCATCCGAAACAACGCCCCTGGTCCACTCGCCAAGCCAGAAGAAATCGAAGGCCTCTCCATCCGTGAATGTCAGCGAAGCTGCCGGAGTATCGCTTTGCTGCCACATCTTAGGCGGTTGCCACAGTTTGCCTCCGATCATTCTCTTTTCGCCATTAACCTGATAACGGACATTCAAAACTGCATTATCCGAGGCATCAGCGCCGTATTTGGAAAGAACGGCTGATTTATCCATGAGCAGATTCACGTTGCGAAGAACAGAGGGATACCACGTATCCCCCTGTCCTCTAGCTCCTTTCCTGCGGTTAAAGAGTGTTACGGTATCTTTGTACATGATGTTCCCTCCTTTAGCATGGGTAGGGACCCATATACAGAAGATTGACCCCGTTGGCATCCGTAACACCTGAGAGGTATTCCGTGATCGTATCCGCAAACAGCTTCTCCCTGGCAACTTTATCGGTCAGCGCCTTATCGATCAGAGTGGCTACGCCGGTGCTGCTGGTGGCATAACTGACGGACTCATTGCCGGCGGAAACAGAGGATACAACCTTGCCCTGCAAACCGTTTGCAGTCTCGGTGTACCCTCTGCCCTGATTAGCGATCCGCTCAGCTGTTTCAATCTGCCACATGAGATGGATGAGCTGGCTTGCGCATCTCTTAACCGCTTCCAGATCATCCGCATCTGCAGGGGGCGAGCGTTTCAATTTCTTCCACCCATCGACACCGGTAGTCGCCACATCCAGCTTTCGGCAAGCGTCCCAGCACAAGCGATTAAACGTCAGGTCATCCATGGCGCTGTCGAC
Source organism: Faecousia sp. (assembly GCA_045654265.1). Lineage (GTDB taxonomy): Bacteria > Bacillota > Clostridia > Oscillospirales > Oscillospiraceae > Faecousia. The sequence goes on along the minus strand of JAZONA010000070.1, from coordinate 60,299 downwards.
AGAGCCGTACACGCTGATGTAGAATGCTTTATCGATGTATGCCATGACACTTCCTCCTGCTTAGCAAATTAGCCGCGGCTGATGATCCGGGCGATAGGGATTGCCTTGATGGGGTAATACTTGGAAGCATCGCCGCCATTGCTGTTAGCCAGGGTCCAGTTGGCGCCGTTCTCCAGCTGCTCCTTGGTGGGAGAGATGATGCCGGCGGTATTCTTCCAGCTGATGCCCACGGGAGAGAAGATCTTTCTCTGACGGGAATACAGAGTGGTCTCGCCGCCGTTCTTGGCAGGGTCACGGTCCATCTCGTAGGGAACCTTTGCGCCGCAGTCGGTGTACTCGATAGCACCCTCACCCAGAACGTAGGTGGTGTACTTCACGTAGCTGCCCTCGCCATCGGCAACGGTCTCGGCAGGCATATTGTCGTCCACCAGGATCAGGCGGCCGTTCAGGGTGCCGGCGGAAACGGTACGGGTAATGCCGTCCTTGTCGGTGTACTTCAGGTAGTCGGTCAGCTTCAGGTTCTCGATGTTGGTAGCCACCTGGGAGTGCATGATCGCCAGGGCAAACTTGGCCTTGTTGTCGCCCAAAGCCTTCTGCATGGTATTGTTCAGGGTGACCGCAGTGAAGGTGTTACCGGCAGCATCACCGGTGATGTCATTGGTATGACCATTGACGAACTCCAGGTTCTTGGCACCGGTCATGGAGAAGATGCCCTTCAGGGTAGCCAGAATGGTAGCCTGATCCACATCGTCCCAGTATTCGGCAACCTCGGCAGCCGCAGGCTCGAAGTCCTCGCCGGTCACGTCGGCAGAGAAGTCACGCTCGGTCCAGCCATGGGCACGGCCAACGACAATGCGGCCATGGGTATAGGTTGCGCGGCTGTCGGACTTGATATCAGTGCTGCCATCGTAGTTGTCAGCCTCGCCCTCGATGCGGGCCTTGATAGGGATGGTCACATAGTTGCCGCCAGTCTGATCGGGCAGCATAGAAGCATACTGCTGCTTCTGGATAACTGCCTTGGACTTCAGCAGTTCGTTGCGGTTCAGGTTGGGAGCCTGCTCAACATAGGCGCCGAAAACCTCGCCGTTAAAGTTTTTCTGATCGAACAACATTAGTTAGTTCCTCCTTGGTTCAAATATTGTTTGATGTCCAATCCGGGATTTTCGTTCTTCATGCGCATCAAGTCGCTCATGCTGTACTTTTTGCCCGGATCGGGGTTGCCCTTGTGGGGCTGGGTGAATTTGGTCTTGTTGCCCTCGAGCTGCTGCTGGTGCTCATCCACAAAGGCGTCCGCTTCTGCTGCCTTGATCTGAGCCAACAGATCGGTCAGGCCCAGGATCACGCCATCCTTGCGCTTCAATCCTGCTGCACGGATTTGGGATTCCACATCCCGGCGGGCAGCGGCGGAAGTGAATTGAATCTTGTCCAGCTCAGTCTTCAGGGTATCGTTGAAATCACGCTCATCCAACTGCTTCTGCGCGTTCTGCTGAGCCTCCTCGGCGGCTTTCTTCCACTTGTCAATTTCATCATTGACCTTAGCGGGATCGATGCCCTCGAAGCTCTTCAGGGTCTCCTCGGCCAATTCCTTGGCGGCTTTGAATTCATCCCGCTTGACGACTACTTTGTTGTAATCGGAAACGGTTTTGTACTCCTCATTCACAGCCTTCAGGAAATCAGCGTGCTTCTCTGCCGGGACTTCAAGACCAAAGTCCTTGCAGATCTCCAAAATGTTTTTCATGCGTACATATCCTCCTTAACGTGTTGGTGAACCGCCCGTCGGCGGTAATGGATTTAGCCTGATGAACCACAGGCGAGGTTGGTGCTCCCGGACGGATTTGAACCGCCGACCCACGCCTTAAAAGGGCGCTGCTCTGCCAACTGAGCTACGAGGGCATAAGAAAAGCCAAGGCTGAATAATCAGTCTTGGCTTCGTTTATTAGGGTTGTCTTATTTGAGGTGAGCTAATGGTCGAACTCATCATAGCGATGAGATGCGATGTGATATGGCGTATCCGCCTTGACAGCTTCTCGCAAGGTTTCTAGGTAGATCTGTGCGGCGCACTTCTCGGGTGTTCCCTTGAAATCGGCATAATTGAAGCAAACAAAATGTTCTCCAAATCTTTCCCGATACGCATCTTTCAATTTACGAACCTCTTCCATTCTGAGAATTTCCATATCACGTGGAGCAACGTACACTCAAATCACCTCATATTCCATATCTTGATACGCCTTGAACACGGCCGGGAAATTGTCACGTAAGAAATCTAACTTATCCTTATCGTTAAAAGCTTCCAGCGAGAACATATTCGCAAAGATTTCTTTTTCTTTTGTGCCAGCCCTAGCCCAATATTCGGCAGGATGACCAACCGGGAAATCGCAAGTGCCGTTGGTTATTGCGCTGCAAATATCGGACAAAAATCCATGCTTATCATTCTGTTCGCAATAGCGCTGGAATTTTTCAGGCTCGGCAGCAATCGCGTTCTGTGCATCTCGAATTGCTTCGCTAAACGCCAGATTCTTATCCGACTTTACAAAGAAATTATCAACGCGGTGTGCCAACTCGTGTGTGTTGGCTACCGTGAATTCGATATCCCAAAAATCGCTTCTCGTAGGGTCGTACAAAACTTTATCTTCATCATCGTTTGACAAATACCCAAACGGAGAGGATTTTAGTTTTCGTTGTTCATACTCGACACTGTTGAATGACTGTTCTAAGAATATTCTATTCTTTTCAGGAACCGATGTCAAGAAATTCGCATAATCCTTCTTCGCATTTCCTACATCGAAGATCCCGCCTGGTGTACGATAGTCACTGTTCAGTTTAAAGACTTGCGATACATTCTCTGCGGGTTTCTGCTTTTCGACTTCCTTTGGCACTGCCGTATCGTACCTCTTTGCTGCACCCCTTGCCGCAGCGGCTTGCTGTCTGTCCCACTTTGCAACAGAAATACGGTCAGACCGCTTCTTCAGATCGCTCTCCTTGCAGAAATCGTTGTATGCCTTATTCTGCTTTTGGAGTAGGGCCGCTTTTCTCTGGTATTGGGAATCCAGATCGGCCCTTACAGCCTCGTCGGTCGCGTTATCCCGGGCGGTTTTCCAGTTCATAGTCTGGCGCTTGGTGTCCCGGATGCGGCGCTCTAACGTCCGCTGGCGCTGCTGTAGCTCGTAAGCCTCTCTATTTTCCTCTGTGTCGTACTGCTCGTAGGGATTGTTTTCGCCGTCGCCAGGGCCGTGAGAGTGTCGGCAGTTGGCACCATGTATGCCCTGGACAAGGCCCATGCCACACACTGACCATGGAGGGAAACGCTTATCTTTTCCGGACTTAGAATAAAACTTCCCCTGCCACCAAGCATGATTGCGGAAATCCTCAGCGCCGTCGCCGGGTCTGGCACCAAGATGCGAAGAAACCAGGATGATATCCCATCCCATCTCATCCATCCGGGCATCAGTGATTTGACCGCTGGCCTGAGAGATACCCGTCCGAACCGCTCGCATGGTTGCCGTCTCGATGGTATCGGTGTGTCCACTGGGATATGTAACCGTCACGCCGTCCGTGACCAATGTGCACAACGCCTCTTTGACAGCCTGAGAATAGGAAACTGCTCCGGACATAGCCAGATTATAAGCCTTATCGCACGCCCTAATAAAGGACTGCTGGGCCGCTCCTGCCATGGTCCTGGTGAAGTTGGTCCACTCGCCAAGAGTCGCTTCGTAATTTCGCTGCATGATCCGCAACAGAGCTGGAGACTGATCTAGGGGCTTTGTGCTCAGGCCTGCCGCCTGATATACTGCATCATCGTACGCAACAGCTTTTACGCCAGCTTCTTCCATAGCTTCCGCTATTTCTGTCTGCATGAGCCCCACTCGCTGAGCAATCTCTTTTTGGATATCCTCCAAGAGATATCCTGCTTCGGTCAGCACCTGTAGTTGCCATTTGTCCTGTGCCGTAAGTAGATAGCCGTCACCGCGGCCTATACGGGTCATAATGCGCTCAATGACGCGGTTCATAATATCCGCATGGAGCTCTTCGGCTATCTCCTCTGCTCCTTCACTGACGCGGAGCAGATAATCAGGGGAAAGCATTATTCCTCACCACCAAACAACGCCGGCGTTTTGGGCTGTGCTTCTGCGGCCAACGCCTTCGCTTCGTCTTCGGTCATTCCCTCAAATTTTTTCAGGTAAAACCAGAACGGAATCTTACCGGCTACGACATAGCCATACCATCTAGCTCGATCTTCTTCCTGGTTGTAGGTAATGTCGCCAAAGTCGAACACAACCTCATATTCGCCCACCGGAGCCAGGTCGTACAGATCAGCAAAAGCATTCAGGGCGTGGATCAGTCCGCCAAGGCAATCCTCCAGTTTATCTCGAACATCCTTGATGAACTGGATTGTACGCCGGTCGTCGCTCTCTACCTGTGTAGCCGTGACCATGCCGGTTTTTTCGTTGAACACGAAATAACCGTTGGAGAAGCCCACCTTGAAGCCGATCTGGCTGAGCAGTGCGTTTATGCCCGTCAGGCGCTCATCTGTCCGCAATTCCGGATTGATCTCATGGTAAACTTCCTCATTACCGCTGCCGTATACAGCCTTTACGAAATCGGGGAGCTTCAATTCCTCACGCTTCTCCTCGAAACCAGTAACCGTGTTTTTCACTTTCCCGCCTGAGGGCAGCAACCTATCGGAATCCAGCAGCACCGTTCGCTTACTGTCTTTGATCTCCTTCGAATTGCGACTGTACGCAATATCGAGGTCTTTCAGCTCCTCGATGGCGTCAGAGAAGATCGGCAACGCATACGGCGAAGAAATATCCAGATTGTTTGCGTGCGACATTCTGAGTACGCCAAACAGCGGTTTATCGGTGTTCTCAATCAGAGACTCCGGTTCCAGATCGGCCCACGGTGTTTTCTTGATATCGATGGACTGGCTGCAATCCTTAGGCGAGTTGCCGACATAGCAGCGATTGGAAATGGCATACAGACCGCCCTCTACAAAGCGGTGGTATTCCAGCCGGGTGTAATGCTTCTTGCCAGAGCTGTCTTTCTCGTGATCTAAGAATACGACGCCATCAATCACACCGCCAGTCTGATGCGTAACTTCAAAACTGCCTTTCACATACAGATCCACCGTCTGGCCGTTCGGCTTGAGGATTACCGTGCCATAGGCGCAGCCACTTTCCACCCAATTGCGCAGTTGGAAATAGATCTTATTGATTTGCGCCTGAAGCCACTCCGATCTCTGGCTGCCATCCACATGAATGCCAATCCCCAGAGTTGCTAATCGAGCTGTTTCTGAACAGACCACTTTGGCGAAATTGATGGTCTTGACATGATCATCTGCGCTTACCCAGTCGGGCCTTCCCTGATAGATCCGTGCGCACTTATCGATCAGGGTATCCACATCGGCGCAGGTGACTGTTTCGATTTTGAATTCATCTTTTGCCCTATTCTTCAGGAGCATGGATAACCACCCCTTTATAGTTGATAAAATACTCATGCGCTGTTTCCCCTCCGCATCGATAGCGGGCTCGTCGCATAGCGAAGAGCATCTATCCAGTGATTATTGCGATCTGGATAGCCGTCGATCACTTCGCCGTTCTTATCCACATCGTGTTCGTATTCGGTAAATTCTTTGAAGGCTCGCGGGGTCCTTCTGGGATCGATAACGATCTTTCGACACTGGAGCCATTCGTGTGTCCGCCGCACAGAACCTGGTGTGACAATCGCAGGGCGAGCCGCTAGGCCCATATCCCGGAAATCGTTGATGTGCTCCATCTCGTCCACACCGCACCGGATCTCATAGTCGCCGTAACCCTTGTCAATGATCTGCTGTGCCATGTCCCGTGTGCGGATGCAGGTGCCGCCCATTTCATCCAAAAGCATGATTGTTTCCGTTGCATGGCTATAAGAGCACCGGATAAAAGCCTTCGGATCAGGCTCCCAGCCCCAGTCTTGACCTTGATATATCCGTTCCTGTCGTGCAATCTCCTCATCGGTGATCGTGCGGATCTCCAAGTGTTTAAAAATCTCCGTTCCAAGGCCGATGGGCTTTCCCTCGTACTCGTGAGCATACGCATCTGGGTTCACCCGCTTCAGGTGCTCTGCTTCCTCAATAAACGGCTTACCCAGCCATTCCGGCGGCACATCCTTGTACGTGGAATGGTGGACCAGCATGGAGTCCTTGGGCGTGGCCGCGTACTTATTGGCCCAGTTGTTTTTGCTAATTGGAGGGTTGAACATCTTGAAGATGTACGCCTCATCGCCGCCGCGGATGGCCGACTGCTCGATCTTTCGCACTGGCTCCTCTCCGCCAAATTGGTCAAGCTCCTCAAAGATCAAAACACCGATGTGCCCAAAGGGCACCTTGATGGACTTGATCTTGCCGGGATCGTCTGCGCCGCGAAAGTAAATCTTCTGACCTGTTGGCTTGTAGATGATCTCCAGCGGTGAAATCTTAAATTGCCAATTGTCCTTATCAAACAGCGGGTTCTCTGACTGCTTCTCAAGGCTCCACTGCAGCTGTGCGTAAACAGAATCCCGCAGAGTATTCGCCACCTGTCTGACGACCAGGGCATGCATCTGCGGGTTATTTTTCAATATTTCGTACAGGATTGTAAATACCGTCGTTGATTTCGTGGAACCACGCCCACCATCACAAACGTATTCACGGTGTCCCTTGTTCCGGATGTCCCGGATCAGCGGATGAAAAGGATCAGCAATATGATGCAGATCCGTATGATACTCTGCTGCATCCCTGGCAGCCTTCTCCGCTGCCTTCTTGGCGTCCTGCTCTGCCTTGATGCGCAACGCCTTTTCGAGGTCGGAGGCGGCTCTCAGGCGGTCAATAGGTTCGATTGCATCATCCCGCATTAATGTACTTCTGAGCTCTTGAATCTCTTTTATTGTACCAATGCGCTCTGAATCGACCGCTGCTTGTTGCTCTTGTATGTATTTGCGAACACTAAGTTTTTCTAAGTTTTGACTTCCCTGAACGTGAGGTTGCTTGTAGCCAGCTTTTCTGGCGGCTTCCGTGGCATTTCCGCAAATCAGGTATTCGTCTGCAAACAATTTTTGTTTTGGTGTTAATGCCACTCGTCACCACCTCTCTCGCAAAATAAATGGTACCGGCAGCTGGACTCGAACCAGCGGCCTTCGGATTATCGGTCCGCTGCACTTCCATCTGTGCTTTGCCGGTGTATTTTGTGCCCCAAACCCACCCTCCAGCTTTTTGATCGCCGGAACCCACGCAAAAAGAGCCCCGGGATTGCTCCCAAGGCTCTTGTCTGCATGTATGATTTTACCCATCATACCACATTGAACGGAAATTTCAACCCAATTTTTTCTCAACTTTCAATGCCGCCGTAAAGGCTGACAGTAAAATGCCGCAAGGCTGCGTCCTTCCGCTTGTAGACCGTCTTCACATCGAGGTTCAGATCTCCGGCCAGCCGATCGGCTGCGCCCTTCTCCGGACGGATGTAAAATCGCTCCAAGATCAGCCGCTCCTCCTGGCTGAGGATCTCCAGTCCTGCCTCCACCAATGCCACCCACTTCTGCGCCTGCTCAAGCGACCGATCCAGCTCCTCCCGGTGGACGATGTTGCTCAGCATCATATCCTCCCGTCCAGAGCCACCACCGGCGACCGGCGTACCATCGGCCGTTGCACTGCGGATGCTACGCATCGCAGATTCCAGCCGCTTGACCTCCTCCGGAATACTCTTCAGCGACTGTTTTTTCGCTTCGTACTGCCGTAATTTTTCTACGGCTTCAAACTTCCAGTTCATAGGCAAACACCTCCTCAGTAATTATTCTCTCCGCTCCCCATAGGAGCAGAAATCTTCCGGACGACAATCGCAGTCCGTATCGTAGCAGCCCCATTTCTTGCACCGCATTCCCGTTGAGCTGCCAGAGCTTTCGTAACCATTTTTGCAATCCTTACACCGCACCACCTCAACGGCATCTACGGTAGGACTGTTAAGCACCTCGGCGATGCAGTTGCTAATTTCGTCCACCCTAGCCCTGTCATATTCGGGTAGACAACTAAATCCACCCCAAGCATCGGTGAAGAATTGATGGTGTTTTTTCAGCTTATCAACTACATCATTGCCATCAATCAGCCGCTGTTCAGTTGCCATCTTCCATCAACTCCTTAACAGCCTCCTCGATCATCTGGACTGCATCAATTAGTGCAGACCCGGCACTATCGACCACGCCATAGGAAACGCCTTCGATCATGCCCAAAGCCCGGTTAATGGTGCTGATGCAAGAAATCATCTTTTCATTTGCCATCTTCGGCCCTCCTGCTCCAATGCTCACACCATCCAGATGCGCCAACCCACTCGGCGTTTTTACATGCCTTCGCATTTAGGCATCCGCAGAAATTCCACATGCGACTGAAATATCGGCAATTACCGCAGCATTCCGAATTATGCTTCGCCATTGTCATTCCTCAACTTCCTGCCGCATTTCGGGCAATAATCGATAGGTTCATAAACTGCGCACTGTTCGTCATCAGGCATAGCGGTGCACTCATTATCAAAGAACCGGCTACAAGTACCGCACAGCTCATCCCCCGGCTTGCACCAATCGCAGCTTTCATACTTCACGGCCTCCGCCTTACCTCTGGCGTAACCCTCCGCATCGCCCTGCTGGCGACCATTCTCAAACGCCTGCGCACAGGCTTCTAGTGCTGTCATTCAATCTCGCCCTCCTTCGACGATGAAATCTCGTATTTTTTATTCTTTCCTTTGCGCACCCGGCCAACGAGGCAATGAAAGCTATTCACCGACCGCCTCATCTGCCGGGCACACTCTTCAGCATTGCCGGTGGCCACGATGGTATCATCTTTCGCCAGATAAACGACGTAGAACATACTCACTCCTCCGCCGGCTGCCGGAGCCATTGCAGCCAGATATCACGCAAGCGAGATGCCAATAGCCAGAGCTGCGTTGCTGTCACCCGAATTCCCTTTTCGGCCATTTCAAGCTCTTTGATGTTAGCCATCTTACTTGCCAGAAGGTTTGCCAGCTCCTCATCGCTCATCGCCCGGATCTGATCGCCGTGGGTCTGTATCGGTTTTGTGGTATGCGAAGAACAGAAAACAACCTGGCCTCTATTTCTGTCCGCGCAATGCTCCACTACGCAATTTTCGCACAGTTTACTCATACTGCTCCTTTCGTGTCAAAACGGTAAGATCGTAGCCGCTGCGGATGAACTCCAGCGTCTTTTGACGATTGACTCCATTACCCAGGTATGTATAAATCTCCCCTATGTCGCTTTTTGTAAAAGCGGTACCGCAAAAAGCATTGATGCCTTTAAGGTGATACTCATGTACCTGCGCATTCCGCCATTCTTTCTTGAAATGCAGGCTTTTATATGCTTCCCTGGAAAGGTACTCCAGCACTTTGCAGATTGCATCCGTGCGGGTAAAGCAGTTGTCTAAACGGAAATAGGAATTCACCCGGCGATCAGGGTCTGCGACGAATTCCAAGTTTCTGTTCATAACCGCATCAGGGAATGCTCCAAACAGGTCATTCAGAACTTCTTGACTAACCATCTGTCTCCTCCTTCGGCGGCTCCGGCAGGGGCATCCAGTGGGTGACAGCATCTTCCTCAAGTGCGCCACCGCTATGCCAGTTTCCAACATAATAAGCAGAAGAAATCGTTTCCTCACTATCAACAGCAAGCACCATGCTTCCGGCTTCCGGCAACCGCTCCGTCACCGGGATCCAGCGGCGCTCACTCTCCAACTCCCCAATCCGCTTCTGCTGGGCCTCCAGCGCATCGGCAGCCTCTTTGTGTAATGCATCTATGCAACCGGTGCCGCCTATGTTCGCCGGACATCCCCAGCAATCCGAATGCTCAGAGATCTGGCAATACCGCAGCGCGGCAATGATTTCTTCAGAATTCATGTTCAACCTCCCCAGCCCCGCAGGAACATCGGCACAACACACGCTGGAAGCGACGCAAACTCCTCACCCTTGACACCGGCAACCACAATCGTGCCTACGAAATCCACACCAAAAGCGGTACAATTCCAGGGCAGCCCCTGCAACCGGCCTTCTTCATTGCAGATGATGACCAAATCCGTAGCCACCGTCACCGTTTCTATGTAGCCGCCCACAGCAGCCTGAAAAGCCTCCAGTTCATTCTCGAACTGCGGCTCCACCCTGGGAGCTTTCCCAGGTTCCTTGATCACCACAAGAATCCGTTTTTCTTTCATGCTCTCCTCGCTTTCTCAATTCTCGCCTTCAAGGCGTTCATCAGTGCGTCCTGGGTGTCCCCCTTGCTATGAAGGGCCGCCACCACATCTTCATCCATGCCATCCTGCACCACCAGCAGATGGGAGATCACAGGTTGCTTCTGACCCTGGCGATAAAGCCGGGCGTTAGCCTGCTGGTACAGCTCCAGCGCCCAATTGGGATAACCGAACCAGATCTCATGGTGGCCTCCCTGCTGCAGGTTCAGGCCATAGGCGCAGGATGCCGGATGCGCCAACAATACATCAACCTCTCCGGCGTTCCACGCGGTCTCATCCTCTGGCCCCCGATACACCCGGACTCTTTTCCCGGTTTTATGCAGTGCCGCCAATAGCCGATCCCGCTCATGCTGGAACCAGTAGAACACCAGGGCATGCTCACCGTGCAGCTGCTCAATGACCTCCATGAACGCCTCGATCTTGCAATTGTGGATCTCCATAACGGCGCTGTTGCTGTCATACACGGCGCCGCTGCACAACTGCAGCAGCTTACCGTTCAGCACAGCCGCCGTGCCGGCGGTAACCGTCTGTTCCTCCACCTGCAGAAGCATCTCCCGCTCTAGCTTGTTGTAGGCTTTCCGGGCTTTCTCATCCAGCACCACCGGCACGATATCCTCAATGAACTCCGGTAGTGTCAAATAATCCTCGGCCTTCATGCTGACGCAGATATCAGCGATGGCGGCTTTAATCTTCCCCTCAGCTCCTGCTTGAAGAGAATAGGTACGGTACATCTGCCCTGGGTGCGAGTAGTCTTGGGTAAAGAACGCATCCCGGTAGCTGGAGATTGTCTTCCCTAACCGGGCACCGCCGTCCAGCAGATAGATCTGCGCCCACAGATCCTCAAGCCCGTTTGGCGCCGGCGTGCCGGTCAGCTCCACCAGTCGTTTGATAAGCCCCCTCACCATCTTCAGTGCCTTGAAGCGCTTGCTCTGTGGATTTTTAAAACTGGAGCTTTCGTCCAGAACCACCATGTCAAAAGGCCATTCGTTCCGGTAGTACTCGGCTAGCCAAGGAACGTTCTCTCGGTTGATCACCCAAATATCTCCTGGCGTATTCAGCGCCCGGATCCGCTTTGTAGCCGTACCCAGAACCGGAATGATCCGCAAGTGTTTCAGGTGATCCCACTTCTGAGTCTCCTTGCTCCAGGTGGCCTCCGCCACCTTCTTGGGCGCCACCACTAGGCAACGAGAAATCGCCCAGCGGTTGTATTTCAGATCATTGACAGCGGTCAGCGTTATCACCGTCTTGCCAAGCCCCATATCCAAGAAGAGCCCCAGCGCCGGATCCGAAACGATGCGGCCGATAGCATAGCTCTGATAGCTATGCGGTACGAATTGCACCGGATCTCACCTCCTCGAGAAACTCCATCACCTGGTCCAATCCTTTCAGAACCCGGACATCAGCGCCACGCTTGCGCATCTCTTCAAGCTGCCACTGCTGGATTTTGGCCAGCCGGCCGATCTCGGTTTTTAGCTCGACAAAGATCGTCCGACCGTCTGGCAGGATCACGATCCGATCTGGCACACCGGGATTGCCGGGGGATGTGAATTTATAACATAGCCCGCCCAGCTTCCTAACCTCCCTGACCAAGCGGGCCTCTATCGTTGCTTCTCTCATCGGCTGATCCTGCTGGGGTGGCACCAATGCTGCTCCCCATCGATTGTCAGTGTCAAAATGCCTAGCTCACGCCTAGCCATCTTCATTGCCTCTCTCGAGATACCGGCGTTCCTTGCGCCGGAAATCAATGCTCGTACAGGTTGCCAGGCGGAAAAATTGTCGTCCGTCAGGATAGATTCAAGAAGCCCTTTTGCTTTCACAATTTCACAATTCGTGCAGTACATTTTCCTGTCCTTTCTGCAAGGCGACACTTCCTCGCGCGCGTTATTATTTATAAATCAGGCGTGTCAGGGGGAATAGATACTACCTAATCCCTCTAAATAAATTTTTATAATATGAAGTGTTGCTTTTGTTGTATCTGTTGAAACGGCTGTGGCGCAACGACTTTTCCCGGCAACAGTATTTTTTCCGTCTGTTGCAACTGTTGCTGACCATCTGTTGCCGTTTTTCAGTCTGTTGCCGCCTCAACTGTTGCCGTTTTTAACTCAAAGCACCTCTGTTTTCCGTAGGGCTTTCCGGCCTCACGAACCCCCACACAATTCCATCCGGGCGTCCGTTCCAACAGGCTGTTGATCTCCCGGGTATCCCGCTGCCGCATGTCGCCTTTCTGCTTTCCCAGGACTTCGCACCACACCTCTGCGGCGCAGATCCGGCTTCGGAGCATCAGCTTTCCGTCGTATTTCAGGCCGCCTCCACGCCATGACTGGCGCTTGACAAGATCCCATTTCATCCAATCCACAGGTATCTCCTGCGCCAGATAATCGGAAATCAGGCCCTCCCAAGGGTGCCGCGCTCGGTGATTCTCCTGGACCTTCCGTGCCACGTCCTCCAGCTCCGCCGGCAGATGCAGCGATTCGCCAAGCCGCCAGTAAGCCACAGCTTCCGCCCACAGCTGATCCCGTTCGCCGTCCAGATCCTGGAATACATTCTTACTCCGGGGCCGTTGATCGATCTCTACGACCCAGAAACGGCGGTTACCCGTCTGATCCGTCAGGCACTCCTTGCTGTTGGTGGTACCGAAGAAAACACACTGGCGTGGCCGATCAGCAGTATACCGACCGTAGGCCGCACGGTAGTAGTCATTGGTCTTGCTGAGGAACATTTTGACGGCATCCACGTCAGACTTGCTCATTGCCTGCATCTCCGCCACTTCATTGATCCAAGTGCCTTGTATGGTCTCCATTGCGTCCTTATCGCCGAAGGTCCGCAGGCTGTCAGAGAACCAGGCTCCGCCCATCTTGGCCAGTATCGTGGACTTGTGGCGGCCCTGGGTGCCCACCAGCACCAGCATAGTGTCATACTTACACCCGGGCTTCATAACACGCGCTACAGCTGCTACAAAGGCCCTTCGTGTCACAGCACGGGTATAGGGGCTGTCCTCTGCGCCCAGGTAATCAATAAACAATGCGCCCAACCGGGGTGTACCATCCCATTTCAGGCCATTCAGGTACTCCCGAACCGGGTGATACGCCTGATCGCTGGCGCAGGCTGCCACAGCATCCAGCAGGTCATTCTTTGCGACCTTGCCAAAGAAGGGCTCAGCGTAGATCCGCAGCTGCGCCGCGTCATCGTCGCCCCAGGTAGTGGTATCACTGGGTCGATGCCAAGGCAGCTCCCCTACCAGATCGATCCGGCCAGAGAACAGGTTCAGGCGAAGCCTGCCCTTCAGCTCAGGCTTATGCTCCAGAAACGTGCGAAGGTTCTTCATGGATTTTTCAGGAACGTTTTGTGACGTGAAATTGAGGAGACTGTACCAATCTCCGTCATCCTCTGCATCACCGGTCTGCCCATTCGCTTTTTGAAAATGCTCGTTGGCAATTAACTGTGCGACTCGGCTATCTTTATGTATCTCCTCACACATGGCGGTAAAAGACGGCAGGCGGTTGCTGGGCGTGCCCGGTGCCGCCTCGTCATCCTTATCGCCGAACTTGTGCAAGCGCACCAGATCGAATGCGTTGACTAGCTTGCCGCCACAGGGGTCCGTTGCGTGGTGGGAGTAGAGAAATTTGCCATTGTCGTACAGCACGGCGCCGCCGGTGGTAGAGCCGCCGGTGAAGGTGAAACGGCCGGGCATGGCGTCTACCGGCTCATAGATTCCCGGCAGGAAAGTGCCCATGGCTGCCTCGATGTCGTATACCCGACAGAACGCGCCCACCACGCCGTTCTTGGTCAGCGGGTCGCCCTGCCGTGCTGCCAGCCGTGCCGGGGCGATTGCCCCGGGCACAACCGGCCAGGAGGTATAATCCCGCCAGTCCGTATATGTAGCCAACAACCCGTCCACAGACAGCATTGGCTTGTCCGCTGCGTGATACACGACCTCCGCATCGGCACAACTGCTGTGCCAATACATGAGCCGGCTAGCCTCGAAGGTCGAAGGGTCCGCCAGCGTCATGCCGATCATCTCCGCCATGCGCCGTGCGCAAGGCTCGTATTCATCTGCGCTGCAGGTTCGATCCAACGGCAGCAGCACTCGGAGTCGAGGGGCTGAGGGCATGTGCTTCCGAGTGGAATAGACGCAGTAGCCGCAGCCCAGTGACTCCACACGGCGCAGTACGTCATTGGTGCCCCCGGCCGGAATATTATCCAGGTCGAGTGTCAGCAGATCCCGGCCTGCCACGGCCCCGGCTTTACGTCGGGGGCCATTCAGAGAGCCTGCCACAAAGCCACCCACGTCCTTCAGATCGTCCTGTTGGCTCTTAGGCATCTGTAGGTATTCAGCTAAAGTCTCAGTGCCTCGCGCTGGTACCTTCAGACGAGTATACAGCTCAGACAGCAGCATCGTCTGTGGCTGCCACTGTATAGCCCGTCGGCTAGCGCCGACGGTTATAGTAATTCTTCTATCGTGTTGCATAAGCTCAATCCTTCTTAAAGAAGTCGTTTGTCCATCCTTCTGCGTTCAGTGGCAAGCCCGTAGCCCATGCGGGCACCTGACTCATGATTCGTACTACATCTTTGAGATCATCCTTGCCGGCCCCGGCATCGATCACAACCTCATCGTGGATGTGGAATACCACTGGATAACCGGCAGTTTCAAGCCGCTCGATTGCCTCTGCAAGGCAGTCCCTTGCCACAGCCTGGGTGATATTCTCCGCCAGCTTGCCGCCGTAGGTCTCCAATCTGGACCATTTCTTGGTCGTCTGATCCATACCCCAATAGCCGAGACTGGGGCGGCCAAATCGGTTCGTACTCATGTGGGGCTTGGCGTAATAGAGCTTCCGCCCATTGGGAAGTCGAATTGTCAGAAAGTCCAGTTCGTTGGCCGGATCCATCTCCCGGGCAAATGCCAGACGACCGTCCCACAATTCAATGCATCTACCAGTGTTTATAGCCTCCTTTGCGGCGGCCTCCACCGTATACCAGAATTGTACGATAGACGGATTTGCCCGGCGCCAGCGCTCCACAATATCCGGGAGTTCATCCTCGTTCAGGCCATTACGCAGGGCGCCCATGCTGATGAGAGAGCCTGTGCCGCCCTGGTAGCCCAGAGCAAGGGTGGCAACTTTGCCCTTCTGCCGGTAGCTGTATTCCGGATTACCTTTCTTGATCAACTCAAACGGGATATTGAACATCTGGCTTGCCGTTGCCTCGTAAATCTTGCCGTGCGTGCGGAAAACTTCCAGCACCCACTCCTCACCAGCGAGCCATGCGATAACCCGGGCCTCGATGGCAGAGAAGTCCGCATCTACCAAGTTGTGATCGGAGCTGGCCACGAAGGCCGTCCGGATCAGCTGCGACAAAGTATCCGGGACACTACCGAATACCAACTGCAGAGCATCCCGCTGCTGGTTCTTCACCAGCTCTCGTGCCAGCGGTAGTAACTCGCCGTCAATATAAGTACGAGGCAGGTTCTGGGGCTGGACGATTCTTCCGGCCCATCGGCCTGTCCGGTTTGCGCCATAGAACTGTAGCAGACCACGAACCCGGCCGTCGGCACACACCGCCGTTTCCAGCGCATTGTATTTTTTATTGCTGGTTTTACCCAGCTCCTGCCGGATCTGAAGCATCCGCCGGGCGGCATCGCTGGGCAGCTCCTTGCCCAGCAGATCTGTGACGGTATCCTTGCGCAAATCCGCCACTTCCTCGCCGGTTTCCTCTTGCAACCACTTGGTCAGCTGCGCCACACTATTGGGATTGCTAAGCCCGGACAACTCCGCAGCCTCCTGCAGATAATCTTTTCGGACCGACGCATCCAGATCTAGCGCGCCTTCTACCAGAGATTGATCCACAGCCACACCACGGAGATTAATCGTTAGATCAGTAATCCACTGCTCCTGCACCGCCTCCGGTACAGGAAACTTGGACAGCTTGCGTCCGACCTCCATCTCGGTAACCACATCGCCGGCGTTGTATTCTTTGAACAACTGCCACTTGGCAGGATCGTGATGCGGGAGGTTGCGTGTACGGCCGCCATTGGACTTTGTAGGTGCGCAGGGAACGCAAAAATACTTGATCAGCGCTTTACCCGCAGACATCTTTTGCTTATCCTGGGGCAGTCCCAGTGCTTTGCCGGCGGCGTCTAGACTGGCTGGATAACCGCAGTATAGGCTCTGTAGCATCGTACAGCGCCATTGACACAGCCATTGCATGGTATCCTTTTTCGTAAGGTGAAAATATTTGGATAAGCAATACCATTCAAAAGCAGCGTTATATGCCCTATTAATGCACCGGGGGTCGAACAAGAGCGTTGCGATCTCCGGTGGTATTTTTTCTCCCTGAGCCAAATCGATTACCACTCGGGGAGCGCCATCGAGGCTGTAGCCGAATAAAAGGATTTCAAAAGCCGGGCTCTGTGCGTATTTGAAGAGCCCGGCTTTAGTTATATCCACATCGCTGTAAGTCTCGAGGTCAATATTCAGCTGATGCAGGTTGTCCATCGCTTACATGGGCAAGCCGGTGAAAGGGTGGATCTGCTGCGCAGGGGCGGCGTTGCCAAGAGCTGCGCCGTAGTTGGGATTGGGCGCCGCGCTGTAACCGTAACCGGGAGTTGCCGGCGCGGCACCCCCGAATTCGGGGGTAGCGGGCGCCACAGGCTTGAAAGCGTCCTGCGCCGTCACGCGAGCGGACAAAGGCTCGTCGTCCCGGATCTTCTGCAGACCGTTCAGGCCGCAGCCGATACCCTTTTTGCCAGCGCTGTTGTAAGCGAAGAAGGAAACAGATACATTGCCCCACATGCCGGAGTAAACCTGGGTGGGATCGATAATGTTCTGCACCTGAGCGTCTACCACGAAGGGAGGGTGATCGGCCTTCGCAGAAGCGGTAAACACCCAGCACCCCTTGCACTCTGCGCCGAAGGGCTGGCCATCGCTGGGCCGGACGCCATCGCCGTCATGGACACAGATAGCAGGCTGAGGAGGCCGGACGCCGTTCCACTTGGCGGTAGTACCTTCGGTAATGGCCTGCTCGATGGCCTGATCCATCAGCGCTTTGGCCTGCACGTTGGTCTTGGGCACCAGAATGGTAGTAGAGAACTTCGCTTCGCCGTTGGGGTTATTGAAGGGGGGCTTTGCCTGAAATACGTTCATGTAGGAAAAACGCACATTGTTGAGAGTAATAGCTGCCATTTTGAAAAATCTCCTTATAAATTATTATTGATGGTTTTGATTAGATTTTGTATGGATGTCGTGATTTTGGTGCAATTGAGCTTTCTCGCGAAACCAAGGATTGCGTATAGCTCATCTTGTATACTCTGGAGAAGATTGCGGTAGTCCTCACAGGAAGTCTCGTAGCTTCTCAGCTCATCCTCCAGGCCAACATTGGTTTCGGTAATCTCTAGGAACAGCTCAGCAACATCGTCGCCGAGCCGCTCCCGGAGGATCCGTTCCAGCTCCTGCTTTTCGTTATCCGCACTAAGCAGAAGCTCCCTGGAGCCGTCGTTGAAATAAAGCGTGCGAGCCATCAGCCGCCACCGCCAAACGCAATCGC
This sequence comes from Faecousia sp., assembly GCA_045654265.1. Taxonomy (GTDB): domain Bacteria; phylum Bacillota; class Clostridia; order Oscillospirales; family Oscillospiraceae; genus Faecousia. Next base: position 42,508 of record JAZONA010000070.1, on the reverse strand, counting down.
CGCAGCGTTATAAGCCGGGCGTTTGTCGCTGGCAGGAACCAGCGTGGGTTTTCCGGGCTTCTTGATTACCAGGCCCTCAGCAGTCTCCGCAAAGACCTTCTTACCCAGGGATTTCTCCAAGCCAGCAACAGATGCGGGCTTACGTTCATACAGCAAAGCTTCCGCCACGCCGCGCTCCTGCAGGATTTTGAAAGCCGCATCCAGGTCGTTCCACTCCCGGGTACCTCTGCCCTCCACAGCCTTAAAACCGGTGATCTGGCGTCCTGCGAGGGTAGCCGACAGTGCGTATTCTTCCAGATCCTTGACCCATGCTGCCAACTCCCTGCCACGGATCAGTACATCACCAATCTCTGCATCGGTCAGTAAAGGGGGTACTTCCACACCGACGGCAATAGCTTCGTCCCGAGCATTGACTTTTTCGTCCGTCAACGCCCCTTGAGGCTCCGCGCCAAGCACCGGTTCCAGGCTGAGCATTTGGCGAGCTCTGGCTGAGCACTGCGCTTTTGCGGGGCAAAACCGGCACCAATCGCCGGCAAGTAATGCGCCCTCACCGGCTGCCGCCAACTCCGCAGCGGGTGCCACAACTTCCTTGCCCCATTCCTGCAGAGCGCCCACCGTAGTTTCCCAGGTCTTGACACCGCCGGCATTGGGTTGCACGATGGCCAGTAGAACAGCTTTGATCGAGTCGCCGTAGATAGGCGCATAGACCTTCAGGGCGCCCAATCCATAGAGCATCATTTGAGAGTTGTTCTCGGCCTCCACCGGCACACCTGCGCCGTTCTTGTAATCGATGACGCAGATCCGGCCCTCGCCGATCATGATACAGTCCGCTGTGCCAAAGCCTTCCGGTGCATACTCTGAGTAATCCACCCGGGTCTCCAGGGTGACGAAGGGCGACTGTTTGAAGGTCATGGCAGTCTCTTGCAGGAAAGCAAGATATGTATCCGTGCTGGTCTCCATGCCCTTGTCATAATGTTCATCGGCCTGCAGCTTCTTCAGCCTGGCGTTATAAGACCGGGTACTCATGGGCTCCACAAAATACTTCCGGGCTTTCAGCTCAGCGATAGCGTGAGCCACCCGGCCGGCCTCTGCATAAACGCTAGTCTTGCTGGGGAAATTCTCCGCCAGTCTCACCGAAGGCGGGCAATGCAGCCAGCGGTGGGAGCTACTGGCAGAAAGAAGCGCGTGCTGCTCAGGTGCTGCCATCAGATCTGCGCCCCCATTCCCCGCAGCGCGGTAGCGAAGGCGCCCAGCTGATCCGAACGCAGTGCATTGACAGTCTGCACACCGAACTGCGCCAGCAGGCCCATAAGCTCCTGCATCTTGCCGGGCTGGGCGGTGATCAGATCTGCACCGGCCTTACTAACCTGCTCCAAAGTAAAACTGGGAGCCTGGGCAAGCGGAACATTGCCGACAGGTACCGTACTAGAAGGGCAACTCCCAGGCATCGAGGGGTGCCCAGTCGTAGGGTTTACAGTCACGGGATTCGTGGGGGTCGCTTGGCCAGCAGAGGGAGCAGGAGGTGGGGCAGCCACGGAGGCGACGGGAGACGCAACAGCCGTTTCGCTGATTTTGGTGGCACCCATTGCGGTTGCCAGGATTGTTGCGGCCTTCACCAGATCAGGACAGCCGACAGTAATATTGATTTCAAGCATTGGTTTGTTCCTCCTTATTTTCTAGGTTTACTGATACACACGCCGATCGCTGATCCTTGAGGAGTCCACAAAGGCGACTCCGGAGAAGTAATCAAATCGGAGAGTGCAGATTTGAACATTTCCGCAAGAAGCGGTTCGCTTTGGTTGAATTGGGTGTGAATAGCGTTGATAACACCGGCCACATCGGATGTAATCTCTGCGATATTTCCCTGCGCTTCAATCACCGCACGCCCCCCCCCAGACTTAATACCCTGATCCACATTAATCTTCAGCATTGCCGTGGCCCTCCCGGATTGTAACGGTGATACCCTTGTGGGGATCGATACCAGCGGCATCAACATCCGTCTTTTTGAGATACAGTGTGGTCAGATTGCCGGCTTCATCCCGCTGTTCAAAGCGATAGCAGGTCTTGGTGGCATTTCGGAATTTCATACTTAATTGCATTTGACAGCCCTCCTAAGCTGTGATATATTGTTAGTGGATTAATTTCCTTTGCCGCTTTCGGTGTCGTTACCACCGGAGGCGGCTTTTTCTTTACTATGACAGTCGCATCGTTCGCAGGGGTCAAGATATGCTCCGCAATCAGGGCATTGTCGGTATTGCATTGTAACCTCCTACTTTTCCAAATACTTAACCTCACCCGTCAGCTTGTTGCGGACGATGAGATTGTGGTTCAGGTTTCACATCACAGTCCACCATGCAGGCTTCAGGCCGTGGTGCTCCATGATCTGCCGCTGCTCCCGGCTGGGCGTGGCGTTCTTCTGCTTGCCCATATCAGCCGCCCATCACGGCGCACACAACCATGACGATCAACGTCACAGCCGTTGCGCCAAGCAGAGCAGCATCCAGGGCCACCAGTTTCACTTCTCGGCGGAATGCACGGGCTACCTTCCGGGTGTGCTTGCGCATCCGGGCGGCCTTCACAGCCTGCCGATGCTGGTAGTTAGCTTCGGTCATACAGTTGAATTCGTTCATTAGGGTTCCTCCTTTGTTAAGAAATGTTAAGCGCTTACGCGCCGCTTGCGGTAGGTGTTGACCACCTGTTTTTCAGGCGTTGCAGGGTGCGTGATCCTTGCTATGTATTCTGCAATCGCATCTTCGGAAATCCACACCTTGCCGCCCTTCCGGTGCTGAACATAGGTCAAATGCCCCTGCCGGCGCAACTGATCCAATGTTTCGAGAGAGACTCCTAAACGGACAGCCGCCTCTTTTCTGGTCAGCATCCCAGCCATTTTTCTCACCTCCTCAATTGGTGTCGTTTTATCGGACTAATTGTGTGCTATGCTGTGGGTGCGTCGGAGATCAGGTCGTACGCCTTGCTTTTCCCATCCCCATTTGGTAGAATTACAGTGCTATAGCTTCATAAAAGGGGGATAATTATGGAACAAGAAGTAACCACTACATTCTGGGACTGGATTGCCAGTTATTCAGGCAGCATCACATTCATAATTGCAGTCATCAGCTTTGGTCTATCCGTTTACAATTTTGTCGTAAGCATTATTCAGAACAGCACTCGGCTAAAAATTGAATACCCACATTTTTTTCGCTATGAAAATGCCACATTTTGCGCCGATGTTATGCATCTGAAAGTATATAACCTTTCAAAGGTCCCTGTTGTAATAGCACGCGTTTCCGTTTCCAATAACTACGGTATCGGCAGATTCGGTACTTATCGCAAGCAAATAGTAGGTACCCAGCGGACGATTGGCGGCCGAATAACAAGTGAAAACGAATGGATGTCTGACCTATTGCCCATAAAAATAGAGGCTAATGGTTGCGTCAACTTGCTCCTGATAGCTGATGAGAATCGTCGAATCTTTGATACGTCGGCACGCAATAAGATTAAGATTTACACGGCAAAACGAACCATAACACGCACTCTTCCAGCAACCAAATTTACCGATTCAGAATTGCTGACAGAATGCCGAGAACCAAGCTGGCAATAATCAAAACCAGGGTCAATATCTTAATCATCGCGATCTCCTCTTATCATTCTTCTTCCCCCGTTCCTTGGGGTCCGCGGTTGGTGTGGCCTGCATCATTCTTTCCAAGAGGTTGGTCAAAACCGAAGAACCGTTTAGTCGTTCTGACAACAGCATCATCGGATATCTTGATCTGCGGATTTTGCAATTCCAAAGCAAGAGCTGCGAATTCTTGGGGCGTTCCTTCCAGACGCATCAAAATCACCACCTTTCTTGTCCCACTTTCGTTTGGGTGCTCAGTTGGCAGGATTGTCAGGAGTAAGCAACTCGTCGATGGTGCAACCTAAGGTATCAGCCAGACGGGGAAGCAACTTCGCCCTGGGCAGAGTCTTGCCGACCTCCCACAAACTAACTGTGGACTGATCAACGCCAAGTTCCGTCGCCAAGTCATGTTGTGTCTTCCCACTCTTTTCTCGTGCGCTCTTGAAACTCAAAATATCACCTCCATTTTTCTCATAAATATGAGAAAAAATCATTGACAAACCTCCCGGGGTATCGTATTATGAAAGTGCCACCTATCTTAATACTTTGAGATACCACCGGGCGGATTGCCTTTATGTGATGATTGTATCTCATAAAAATGAGATTGTAAAGCATTATTTCTCACTTTTATGAGATTTTGTCATTGTGCCCAAAAGCAAAGCTCTCCGCTCATTCAAATTTCACAAAAATGAGGTTTTGTTATGGGCAACATCTTTTTTGAGCGGTTTGCAGAACTCTGCAAAGGAATCGGAGAAACCCCAAATTCCGTGGCGAAAACTCTCGGTATTTCGTCTGGAAGCGTAACAGCATGGAAAAACGGAACCGAACCTCGCAACAAAACGCTGTCCGCCATTGCTGATCATTTTGGAGTATCTACCGACTATCTCTTGGGGAAGGAAACAGAAAAAGCGCCCACCGGATCCGGCGAGCGCTCAGTTAGTGACGCAAAGGCTGCGTTTTTTGAAGGATACGGAGATGATCTCTCCGAGGAAGAAAAGGATGCACTCTGGGAGGACGCCAGAGTGTACGCAAAATTTAAAGCACAGCAGAAGAAATAACGAAAGGATTGATGCCCAACATGGACACTGTGACTTCTCTGCTTGTCTGTGCTGAGGAGCAAGGAATCGACGTTGATTGGTTCCCCATGAAGCGGGCAGAATCCTTGTCTATCCCGTTGGGCAATGGAAAATATGGCGTTGCCATAGACCCAGCTAAAATCAAATCGAACCCTGATTTGATTCATAAACTCGCCCACGAGATAGGACACTGTGCAACAGGCAGCTTTTACAACCGTTTCTCCAATTTCGACTGCCGTCAGCAGCACGAAAACCGGGCCGATAAGTGGGCGATCCGTAAGCTGATCACGGCAGATGATCTGGATGAGGCCGTTGCGCAGGGTCATACTGAAGTGTGGGATCTTGCGGAACACTTCGGCGTTACAGAACAATTTATGAAAAAAGCAATCAGCCTTTATGTTCACGGCAACGTGGCGGAGGAGCTGTATTTTTGAGGAGGCATTACTCATGCTAAAATGGACAATCCCCGGCGCAATTGCTACCTTGGTAATGTTTTTTATAAGTTTGTTTCGGTTTATCCGTTGGAAGATCATCAGTGTACCTGGCGTGGGCACTGTAGGCGAACTAGCAGAGGTACAGTTTGATACCTACAAGGACGAACGAACTGCTACCAAATACATCTATCATTTGCAGATCGCAACCGGTTCTAAAGTGTTTTCTTCTACCGTTTGCAATAGGGTCCCTTTTGGAAAACCGCCTACACTGTTGCCCGGTCATCAATTCAACGTCTTAGTAAATCCCAAAAACGGAAAATACAAGAATGCGAAGGAAATCAAGTCCTCTATATGGAAGAATGCCATTTGGACATTTATCTTCTTGGGGGTTTCCGTGCTCCCTCTGGTTATAGCCTTAGTGATCGAGCTCTTTATTTAAATATTCCACCTACAAAAGCAACAACGCCCCGGTGCTGGAACACCGAGGCGGAACCCCACAAAATGAAAATGTGCCCCGGTGCTGGAACACCAGGGCACGGATATGTACTTTATTTCGCAACAGCAGGCTCTTTCTTCTTCCATGGCTTAAAGTCCTTCTTGTACGACTTGCAAGCCGCTTCAAGAGCCTTGAAATCGCAAGAAATCCGCACCAAGAAGTTATTGCTCTTATTGGTCACAGCGAAATAGGTCATCTGGGCATGGTTCAAAATGTCTGCCTTCATGCTGTTGCACAAAGAGGCCTGCCGTTTCAGCAGCTCCCGATACTTGACATCCTTCTCTGTGTTAATATCGAACTCTATCAGCGCATCTTTATGTACGGGGATCATGTTGTTAAAGCCAAGCATTCCGTATCTTCCGCCATCCAGCTTTATGATATGCTTACCCGGTTTGATATTTGCGTGATTTGGTTTTGGAGATTCCATTGGTACGAAATACTTAAAACCGCCAAAATTGAACACCACGCCAACATAGGGACGACGGGCACCCTTATTATACTGCACTTTAGAATCCCGACCATTCAAAAAACGAATATAATGATCGCTTACCTTGTATAAACGAAGAGCTTCCAAGCTATTCCCTCTCTTTCTGATTAAAAGGAATGGCGAGACAGGGTGGCCCATCTCGCCATTTTTCAGTCCCTACTTACGGCAAGGGCTTTCCGCTTTTTTAAGTCCCAACTTGACGGTATGGGCTAACCGCTTTTTTGAGGTCCAAATTAACGGCATGGACTATCCGCTTAGAAAGGAGGTGAAAGATAATGCGAGGTGCATTATAATCACTCTATGCGGATTGCTCCGCACGATTATTATATACGCATTGCTCGCTAAAGTAAACTAGCAAAATACACAAAATGCATACAAAACGATACAAAATGATACAAATAGATACAAATGCGTACCCTTACAGCTCTCTCATCTCCTCGCCATCACCCATTATTGTACGCAAAGTTGTGCAAAAAGATGCAACCCCAAAATAAAAATGCCGCCTCAGGCTCCGACCCCTGAAGCGGCGTGCAGAAAACCAACCATCCATCACGATAGGGGCAGTCTGCCCATTTATCATAGCAGATTTGCCCCGGAAAGGCAAGGACAAAATGGCAAGACCAAGAAAACCTCGTTATGAGTATGTCCCAAAGCTAAAACTGTACCGCAAGCGCATCAAAGATGCAGACGGCAAGGCTGTAGCAATCTACGGAAAAACCGAAGATCAGCTGACAGAGAACCTAAAGGAAGCCGAGACCTATATTGAGAAGGCAAAGTTCAACCGCACGCACCCCACGCTGAAGATCTACGCTGAGCGCTGGATGGACATTTACCTTCCAAAAGTCGGTGCCGGCACGCAAGCAGATTACAAGTACCTTATCAACAGCTATATCATTTCTCCCCTAGGCCACCGCCGAATGTCCGACATCACCCAGGACGATATCGAGCTAGCCCTTCTGCAAGTCAATTCCAAATCCGAATCTGTATACCGCAAGACCGTCATGCTCTACAAGCGGATCTTTGAGGCGGCTGAGGATAACGGCATTATCGACAAAACGCCGTGCCGGAAACTTAGTAAAGGCGGGATTCCCCAGGAGGAGAAAGTAGCCCTGACGAATGAGCAGGTCGCAGTCCTTCTGGATGCTGTCAGCACAGCAAAAACCGATATTCTCCCCTTCGTTATGATCGGCCTTTATGCTGGGCTACGCCGGGAAGAGATTCTCGGCCTGATGTGGCGCAATGTAATCCTTGAGGGTGGTGCTCCCCACATATCCGTCAGAACCGCCCTGCGCTGGGAGCATAATCGACCTATCGTTTCGTCCGAGCTGAAAACTCCGGCGGCTCGACGGGATGTGCCAATTCCTCCGCAGCTTGTAGAGTGCCTCAAAGCCCACAAGGCCAGCTCCACATCGGGGTATGTTTTCTCTGACAAAGACGGCAATCCCAAAACAGAAACCCAGTTCAAGAACATGTGGAAATCTGTGACCAGCAGAATGGTAAAAGAGCACACCTACGTCAAGTACGTCAATGGACAGAAAGTTGTAAGAACCATCAGCCCTAAAAAAGGCGAGAAGGCAAAGCGCCGGAATTACTGCTACACGATCGACTTCGACGTATCACCCCACATTCTCCGGCACACCTATATCACAGATCTGCTGCTCGCCGGTGTGGATGTCAAAACAGTGCAATATTTGGCCGGACATGAGAACTCCAAAATCACCATGGACATCTATGCGCACCTGACTTATAACCGGCCGCAGGACATTATCGGCAAGGTTAATCGTGCTTTTGAGGTTAAAAATGAGGTTAAATTTGAGCAACAAGCCTCAAAGTCGTTGCGGCAGTAAGGAAAAACGCCACACGCCGTAAGAAGTACGGTCTAAAGGCCGCCCGTCGTGCTCCCCAGTTCTCCAAGAGATAATCTGTTTCTCATCAAGAACTTCAAAAACCCAGAAACCTCAACGGTTTCTGGGTTTTCTTTTTTTGCTACCTCCCCCATTTGGTGCCGCCTCGGAATATAGCGATAATATGCCAATCATAACAGCACAGCCGCCTCCACAGAGGCGGCTGTTGTAATCTGTTCGTCAAATTGGAATGGGTAGACATTATTGATTATCACGGAGTTCTGCCAGTAACGCTACCGTGATATCTTTTGCAATTGCAGATGCCTTTGAGCAGTTTTCTTCAAAATGTCCTACTCCGCTATGGGTCGCCGTATCCGTAATACTTCTAACCGCAATAAACGGCACATTGTTTACATAGCAAACATGGGCAATGCTGGCTGTTTCCATGTCAACACTCAGGGGAGCGAATTGTTCCTTGATTGTTTGGCGGCCTTCATCTGCGATAAACGCTTCACCCGTCACCATTCGGCCCCAATATACGTTACCTGCCAAATCAAGCCTGCTGACTGCCTGTCTGCTCAATTGCAACAACCGAGTGTCCGCCCTGAAATATACTGTTTCCATCCAGGGATGGAACTCGGTTAGTATCTCGGGAGCAACATCGTGATAAGCAATGTCCGTAGAAATCACAGAATCGAAAATATCGAGTTTTTCGTCCATTCCGCCCGCTACGCCTGAATTGATCATGATATCGACACCATAGGTATCAATCAATATCTGTGCAGCAACGGCAGCATTTACTTTACACACCCCAGAAAACAGAGTGACGATATCTACACCATTGATTTGCCCTTCGTAAAACTTAAGCATGGCTTTTTCGCTTATTTGGCAGCTGTCAATAATCGGCAGAAAAGGGGCAACTTCTTCATCTCCTGCACAAATGATACCAACTCTCATGACTACACCTCCAAATTCAAGTTTATCTAACTGTTTGTATGAATTATATCCCAATGGCATAGTAAAATCAAGCCGTTCTTTCCATCATCCTCTACCTCTATCATAGCTGGCAAACTAGCTATGATAGAGGTAGAGGGATATTGAACCCGTTCTGATGGATATTTGTTCTGTTGATCAAAAGCAGTATTTTTTCCCTGTTTAGTGCAAGCTATTGGGGTGGGCCATAGAAACCATACTCTCATCACAAAACAAATGAGCAGCAACGATTAAGTTGCTGCTCGTTGTAATTTAGTTCCTGATCACAGTTCCGTATGAGGCATGAAACGTCTTTCTTACAATGCATTCTTAGGACAGTTTTTTGCGCACTCAAAGCAGAGAATACACTCTGTTCCGTTCTTTCTTTTTCTCGAATTATCAGTCATATTCACGTCCATAGGACAAACTTGCTTGCATTTTCCACATGATACGCACTTGCTTTTATCACATTTTATCCTCAAAAAAGCAAAATAACTCATTGGCTTGAGAAATACAGTAATTGGGCATATGTATTTGCAAAATGCTCTATTATCTTTAAAGAGGAATGCAAGAGCAATGCCAACGCCGTAATACAGCAAATTCCCAGCAATAAACACCCAAAACATAATTCTTTCTATATTGCCTACATGAGCCAAAAATAGAGCAGCCACAAATATTAGAGATGTAGCAAACACAATATATCTAATCCAACCGATTTTCTTTCTTGGATGTTTCGGCACTTTATAGGGAAGAAAATCAAGGATCATCGCTGTCCAACAAGCATAGCCGCACCAACCTCTTCCAAAGATCAATGGGCCAAATATCTTCGCAACCGCATAATGAATCGTGGCAGCTTCAAATACACCGGTAAACAGATAATACCAAAAGCCCTCTATCTGCATATTTTCATTACAAACCACTCCCAAATAAAGCAACATATACATCCCCACTAGAAGTTGTGTCACTCGCCTTGCGTGTTTGTACTTTTTTATAAAAAGAAACAGTCCTACAGCTATAGATAAACCGATGTAACTGAAATTCAGTAAATAAAATAGATTATCCTTTGTCAGCCATAGACTGACTGCAACTATTTCAAATATAACCAGCATAAAGACCGGCAAAAAATATTTCTTTATCATACACGAATCCACCAAATTAAATTAATCAGTAAAATTATATCACATTTTACATTATTTTCAATGCAATTATATGCGCCTTTGACTTAAACATAGCGTAATTAATTTACAAAAATACAAGCATCCCCAAAACCATAGGTTTTGGGGATGCAATATATTCATATTCAAACACCCAAGAGCTTTGCCCATGTAGCAGGGCCGCAAATACCATCCTGAGTCAATTGATTCTCCTTCTGGAAACGTCGCAGAGCGGTATCTGTTTTTGCTCCAAAGATGCCGTCCTGCGCAACGCCCAACAAGGCCTGCACAGCCTTCACCGGGGCATTTTCCATACCCTTGTGCAAAATCGGCAGAGAAACCGTAGTAATCCGTGGGGCACTCTCGCCGAAAGTATCTACCAGAATCCCCTCATGCCCCAGCCAAAAGCGTTTTTCCTCCGCAGAACCGATATGCACAAAATCCTCATACAGGCCCACACATCCAACCCCGATTTCCTCTGCATACTGCGCCACCATCTTGGGTGCAATGCCGGTGACATAGATATCTGCCGCCATACCCCGCATGTGGGCAGAATTGGACACACCACCTACCTCTGCATTGTGTTCCTTGCATCGATAGCCGCTATTGATCCGGATGGGTACGTTGAAATGATGGCGTAGCTGCTGCAGGATCTGTACCAGCCTTTCATCCAGCATGGTGGTGCTGCATCGGCTGCATTTGCAGTGAAATTCCCTCAACATAAAGCTTTCCGACAGTTTACGATTCTCTTTTTTGAAATATGTTTTGACCATTTTAATACTCCTTCCATTGGTTTTCACCCAAGGGAAAGGAGATGATATTAGTTGCATCCGTTTATGCAACTAAAAAGAGCGCATCCGAAGATGCGCCCTTTTTCTTATACGATGTAATCCATACTGACCCAGCCCTTGTCCACACGACCCCACTTGGTGCCGCCGACAGTCTTGATCTCATATATCGTAACGGTCTGACCGTTGTAGTAGTAGCCGGTGATGCCGTACTGAGTACCGGCAGATGCCCGGATATTCAGGCAGCTTGCCTTCACCTTACCGGTCTTAACCGTGGTAGTGGTGTTGCCAGCAGACTCCTTGACAGTTTCCAGTTTGGCGTAACCGGTCAGGCAGATCCAGCCCTTAGCAGTCCGTCCCCAAGTGTTGGTACCGACCTTCTTCTGCTCCAACACTTCCAAGCGAGTGCCTTGGGTAACCGTACCAATCCAAGTGCCGTTTGCGGTCTTGCGCACATTCAGCACATCTGCCGTAATGGTGGCATAGGTTTTGGTTACGGTGTTCGTATTCGCATTGGTATTGGTATTGGTATTGGTATTTGTATTTGTGTTGGTGTTAGGCTGAGTGGTAGTTCCAGCATTACTCTGCGCTGTCACCGTTTCCAACTTGGCATAATTAGTCAGACAAATCCAACCCTTGGAAGTTCTTCCCCAGGTATTCGTACCAATTTTTGTCTGCTCAAATACTTCCAGACGAGTTCCGCGGGTCACAGTACCGATCCAGGTACCATTAGCAGTCTGACGCACATTCAGCACATCTGCCGTAATGGTGGCATAGGTTTTGGTAGTTGTGTTGGGCTTGGTATTGGTGTTGGTGTTATTATTACCGGTGTTGGTATTCGGTTTTTCCTGAGGCTTGGTAGTGGTGCCGGTATTATTATTAGCCGTACCACCGGTCGTAACCGTTTCCAAGGTGCAGTAGGTAGTCAGGCAAATCCAGCCCTTAGCGGTTCTGCCCCAATTCAACCCATCCACTTTTTTCTGCTCCAGAATCTCAATACGAGCGCCATGCTTCAGGCTGTCAACCCAGGTACCATTGGGGGTCTTGCGCACATTCAAAGCGGTGGCATTGGATACCGTTGCATAAATCTTAGTTGTTGTGGTAGGTGTAGAGGGTGTGGTAACATTTTCAGTCACCGTGGACAGCTTTGTATAATCAGTCAGGCAGATCCAGCCTTTGGATGTTCTACCCCAATTAGCGCCATCATACTTCTTCTGCTCCAAAATCTCCACCTTGGTACCGTTGGGATAGTTGCCAACCAGCGTACCGCCAGGAGTCTTGCGGATATTCAGAGAGGTGGCTGTCACAGTAGCGTAGGTCTTAGTAACTGTTTCCGGTTTCTGCTCGGGTTCTTTTTCAGGCTCCTTCTCGGGTTCTTTTTCAGGCTCTTTTTCAGGCTCCTTCTCAGGCTCCTGCGTAGGGGGATTGGAGATTTTCTTGTAATTGGTATTATCCAGGCACAACCAGCCATCGCTGAACTTGCCCCACAGATAATTATCGCTTTCATAAGTAGCGCTGACAGTAACCTTATTGCCACGTACCACGCTTCCCAAAACGGAATAAGTCAAACCGGGGCCTTTGCGGACATTGACAACATCGCCGGTAACCGTAACCTCAATAGGGGTGATTGCAGTGCCGGTGGGAATAGAGGGAGTCGTAGGCTGGCTGGGCTTGGGAGCCTCCGGAGCCACAACCGTGCCATCCGCCTTTTCCCACTGAGCATACAGCGTAGCTGCCTTAGTGGATGCATCCAGCACATCCACCTTCGTACCGCCGTTACGAGCGGTGTACCAACCGCGGAAGGTATAGCCTTCGTAGGTTGCGCTGGGAATAATTGCAACAGGCGTGTTAATATCGTAGCCCTGAACATTGTATGTACTGACCTCACCACCGTTACCATCAAAGATAACATAGGTATAATGAGAAGGCGGGGTACGACGGTATTCCCCATTCAAATACATATTAGCCTCAGCCAAGCGGCGCTTGATGTGACCAACACTGCGAACGCCGCCGGACTTAGAATAAATGGCGAATGCATAAAGCAGTTCGTTACCGGTGGCTCCGCTGGTCAGAGCTGCAATCAAGGTCTCACCGGTGTTCAGGTGGCTGGAACCACAGTTAAAGATCAGAGAAATCACCGCATCATACTGTCCCTGGGTATAAGTCAGGCTGTGGCGGTCGATAAACTTACTTACAGCGCTTTCATAGCTCAGGAGCTTTTCTCTGAGAGCCAGATCTGCTTCCTCCTCGGTCATAGGAGTCTGCATATACTGCTCAACCTTATCAGCAGGGCAACGGGTACCATAACCAATGGTATACAGTCCGTCCGTATCGGTATAGGGCGTTCCCCGGAAACCCTCCAGTTCCTTGATCACGGCAATGCAAGCCTCACTGGTTTTCATATCCGAAGCTGCACGGGTAGTTGCAGGAGCTATAAAAATGCCCCCAAGCAACAAGACGACGGCCAAACAAACACACAGTACCTTCTTCATAGGCGTCCTCTCCTTTTCGTCAAATTACTCATGGTAACATTATAGCAGAGGTTCCGTGGATTTTCAACCCCTTTTCATATTCTATTGTCATTTTTGTTACCATTTTTCACAGGCAAAAGTTGTGCATTTTCCCAAAATATCACTTTTTCTTCATATTTTATTCATTTTTAGGCGAAGAATTGCTTTTTTCGATCCAATATGATAAAATACCATCAAATATTCCAAGGAGGCATCCCATGAGTCAAAATAATACCGTCCTTATCGCCATGAGCGGCGGTGTAGACAGTTCGGTAGCCGCTTATTTGCTGCAAGCGCAAGGTTATACCTGCGCCGGTGCCACCATGCTGCTGCATCAAACCGAAGCAGACGTGGCTGATGCCCGAAATGTAGCCGAAAACATGCGCATTCCATTCTATACGTTTGATGCCACTACGCAGTTCCAAATGCATGTAATAGATAAATTCGTCAACACATATGAAGCCGGTGCCACGCCAAACCCATGCATCGATTGCAATCGGAACCTAAAATTTGGTTTTTTCCTGGAAAAAGCATTGGAAATGGGATTTTCCTATATTGCCACAGGACACTACGCACGAATTCGTCAGGATGGCGACCGTTATCTTCTGTGCAAAGCCGCTGATACAGCAAAAGATCAGAGCTATTTCCTTGCCTGCCTGACTCAGAAGCAATTGCGCCATATCAAGTTCCCCTTAGGTGAGGTAACCAAGGAAGATACCCGTCGCATAGCGCAGGAGCAAGGTTTCCTCAACGCCCGAAAAAAAGACAGCCAGGACATTTGCTTTGTACCCGATGGAAATTATTTGGCATTTTTGACCCAATACACCGGTAAAAAATATCCCGAAGGCGCATTTGTGGATCTGGCTGGAAATGTAGTAGGTAAGCACGACGGCGCTGTGGGTTACACACTTGGACAGCGAAAGGGCCTTGGCATCGCCATGGGCGAGCCGGTATATGTTTGCGCCAAGGATATGACTGCAAATACCGTTACCGTCGGTCCAAATCAGGCACTGTTCCATAAATCCCTGATTGGAACCGATTGGGTATGGTATCCCTTCCATGCCTTAACGGAGCCCATCCGCTGTCATGCAAAAACCCGTTCCCGGCAGATTGAGCAGCCTGCCACCGTGTATCCGGAAGCAGACGGCTCCGTGCGGGTGGAATTTGATGAACCGCAGCGAGCCATTACCCCTGGCCAGGCAATCGTCCTTTACGATGGCGATATCGTTATCGGTGGTGGCACGATTTTCAGAACACTGTAAAAAGAACGGCTTTTGCCGTTCTTTTTTTACCAATTCACATATATTTCACTTTACCAACGACAATATTTATGATATATTAAAAAGTAGCAATTTGTTTACCAACAAGTAATCCAATCCTACGGGGGATCTATTATGAAAATACCAAAGTTAAAACTCGCAAAACCCATCAGCAAACTCAAAAAAGCCAGCGACCACTGCACCTGGAAGTTCTACTTACTGGCATTTCTGATTCCTTTTGTAGGAATGCTGGCCGCACTTTTTGTAAAAGATTGCGTGCCTTTTGGCGAAAAATACGCCATTATGTACTGCGACGAATACCACCAGTACTACCCCTTCTTCCTGACCTTCCGGAATGCCCTGCGCAGCGGTGAATCTTTACTGTATTGCTGGGACGTAGGCATGGGCGTGGATTTTCTGGGCTTGATTGCCTACTATCTGGGTTCCCCTCTGAACTGGTTTAGCATTTTTGTCCCGGAAAGCCTCACATTGGAATACTTTGCGATGCTGGTGCCTATCAAGTTGGGTTTCGCAGGTTTATTCTTTGCCATTTTCCTGCGGCACACATTCCACAAAAACGACATTTCTATCGCCCTGTTCGGCGGTTTCTATGCATTGTGCGCATGGAGCATGGGTTTTCTGTGGAACGTCATGTGGCTGGATACCTTTGCACTGTTGCCCCTTGTTGTACTGGGAACCATACGGCTCCTGCGGGACAAGAAATATATTCTATATCCCATTTCTCTGTTCTTCGCAGTGGCCATCAACTATTATATCGGCTTCTTCGTTTGCATCTTTGTGCTGCTGATCTTTATTTGCTACCAAATCTGTCGGTGCAAGGGCATCCGCGAGCTTTGCCGTGACTTCCTGCGTATCGGTATCTTCACGGTCTTAGGACTGGGCATGACGCTGTTTATTACCCTTCCCGCTCTGGCTTCTCTGCAAAACACCTATTCCGTTGTCAACGAATTCCCCTCGGATTTCGCCCTCAACATGCAGGATTATGCGGTGTATAGTAATGTAAATGCAGCATGGAAAGTTTTCACAGACAACCTTGCTGCCGGCGCAGGATTCTCCACCATCATCAGCAGCTTCTTTGCCGCAGTTGGCAAGGGCGCATGGTTGATCTTGGATTCCATGCGTCAAGCCGCCGGCAATATGGGCGGCGCCTTGACCCCTTCTTTCAAGGAAGGTCTGCCCAATCTGTACTGCGGTGTCGGCACCATTGGTATGGCATTTATGTTCCTCACCGCAAAGAGCGTAAAGCTTCGGGATAAGCTTTGTGCAGCTGGCATGCTGTTGTTCTTACTCTTAAGCTTTGTCATCCGTCAGCTGGACTATATCTGGCACGGATTCCATTTCCCCAACATGATCCCCTACCGCTTCAGCTTTATTTTCAGCTTTGTGATGCTATATATGGCCTACCGCACTTGGCTGATCCGAGATGAATTCAAGCTATGGCAGCCTATTACTGCCGGCGTACTGAGTGCCGGCATCCTGCTGTGCGGTGGCAATTTCACCTTCACATATCTTGCCTATAATTTAGCTTTTCTTGCGCTTTACATTGGCATGTTCCTGTTCATGATCATCGAGCGAAAAGTCTCACTCCCGGCAGAATCCGCCATGACTCCGGAAAAGCTAGTCAAATCTCAGCAGTTGCGTAAGCGTCTGATGACTTTGATCTTTGCCGGTATTATGATGGCCGAGCTGATTTTGAATGTTGTCAATTTTTCCTTTGAATTCCCCCGCACCAACATTGTAGGCTTCCCTAAAAATGAAAAGGGCACCTCTGCCGCAGTCAATTACATGAAGTACAAAGAGCGTAATGAGCCCTTCTATCGTGCCGAAGTCACCCACACCCAAACTTTGAACGACGGTAGCATGAACGGCTATCATGGCATCTCCACCTTCACCAGCTCTGCCAATGTGAAGGTAACGAACTTCATGCGTGTTATGGGCTACAGCGCCATAGGCGGCAACAATAGCTATGTCTTTGAGGAAGGCTCCCCCGTGGGTAACCTTTTCCTGAACCTGAAGTATATGATAGAGCGGGACGGCGATGTGGAGGAAAACCCCTACTTTGACGTTGTCCACGACTTCAACAATGCCTATCTGCTAAAGAATAATGCTTATCTTCCTCTGGGTTTCCTGGCAGAGTCTGAACTGCCGGAGCTGAATTTTGATGCTACCATGCACGATTTTGAATTCCAGAATCTGCTGTTCACCGCTGCAACAGGCATCGAAAAGAACGTATGGTGGAATATAAAGAGTGATTTGGTTACTGTGGAATCTTCCGATTCCGTTACCCTGCGCAGCACATCCAGCAATGGTATGACCGTCTACAAAACCGGCGACCAGGCTGGCACAATCACCTACACCTTCAATTCCAATGGCAAGGGTCTTATGTGTCTGGAGATCCGTATGCCGAAGCAGAACAAGTACACAGTCTATAAAAACGGACAGGAGCTGTTCACAGAAACCTTCAATATGGATCAGACCATCGCTGTCAGCAATGTCTATCCCGGTGACGAGATTAAGATGGTGGTCAACTGCAAGAGCGGTGAATCCAGCTCCATAGCGGCCCGTGCAGCCATTCTGGTAGAATCCACCTTCCGTCAGGGTTACGACATTCTCAACGCCTCCACTATGCAGATCAACGAGTTCTCCAATACCAAGATCCAAGGTACCATTGACTGCAATCGGGACGGTTATCTGTACACCTCCGTGTGTAACGACGGCAACTGGTCAGTCATGGTGGATGGTAAGCCCGCTGAGATCAAGCTCACCGGTGAAGCCATGATTGGCGTCGAACTGACTAAGGGCACCCATGAAATCACCTTTACCTACCGCAACAAGGCCTTTACCACCGGTTTACTGCTCTCCATCAGCTGTGCTGTAGTGTTTATCAGCATCATCGTTGTAGAGAAGGTAATCCACAATCGAAAGGGCAAATTCGCAAAGCCCGAAGAAAAATAAAATTCCGGAGTGCTGCCAGGGAGCACGCCGGGTCTTATTTACTGAAAAGGAGTCAACGTTCGTGGCAAAATACCATTCAGGTAAGCGATCAACACCCCATAATTGGTTACCGGAACCTCCTGCGCCTGACACATCGCAAGACGGCACCCCATCTCCCGGCGAGTCTGCATGCAGCCGCCACAATGGATGACCATTTTGTACTGACGCAAATCTTCCGGAAAATCCCCACCGGAGCAGAAATGGAACTCCGGTTCCATACCGGTGTGCCGGCGAATCCAATTCGGGAGCTTCACCGTGCCGATGTCATCGCATTGCCGGTGATGGGTACACCCTTCCGCAATCAGGACTTTATCGCCACTTTTTAAGCTATCCACAGCGCAAGCACCTGCAACCAAAGCAGGAAGATCACCTTTGTATCGTGCCATCAGGATAGAAAAGGACGTGAGCGGCACCGCTTCCGGCACAATGGCATTGACCTTGCCAAACACCTGGCTGTCAGTGATCACCAGCTTTGGCGGTTCGCTGAGTTTGCCCAATGTATCCGCAAGTTCCGTATCACGGCAAACCACTGCCATAGCGCCGGTGTCCAACAATTCACGAATCGTTTGCTGCTGAGGAAGAATCAGGCGTCCCTTGGGTGCTGCCTTGTCGATCGGCACCACCAGCACCGCCATCTCCCCCGGTTTCACCAAATCCGCTACCAATGGCGGTTCCGGAGCATCTGTTGCCAACATAGCAATTCTCCGACGCAGCCCATCGATCCCCTCCCCAGTAACAGCACTGACCCAAATACCATCATCAGTGCTTTGGGTAATATCCGACTTACTGTGAACCAGCAAATAAGGAATCCCTATTTGATCAAAACGTTGCATCAGCTTCTGCTCCTCCTGCAAAAGTTCTTTTTGATCAGAAACCAGCAGAGCAATATCCGTCTTTTTCAAAATTTGCATGGTGCGTGCCACCCGTAGCTGTCCCAAACTACCCTCGTCATCAATACCGGGAGTATCGATCAGCTGCACCGGGCCAAGAGGTAACAGCTCCATTGCCTTGGAAACCGGGTCGGTGGTGGTACCCTTCACATTGGATACCAGCGCCACATCCTGCCCGGTGATGGCATTGAGCAAGCTGGATTTTCCCACATTCCGCCGACCAAACAGCGCAATGACTGTGCGGCGACCGGATGGGGTTTCATGCAATTGCGCCATAGTTCCTCCTTAAAAACGGAAATCCCGTTGACCGTTGCGAATCTGTTCCAACTGACGAAGCACAATTTCCTTGGTCTTTTCCCGTGGAATATTTTCCAGCTGTGCGGCAATCAGCGCCTCTCCAATAGCCTTTGTTGCCGGGGAAGCATAATCTTCCAAATACTCCTGCAACGTCATCAGCGCATTGGGTAGACAGCAATTGTTGATCTGTCCGGACTTACACAAAGACATAAACCGGTCGCCGGTACGTCCCTCCCGATAGCAGGCAGTGCAAAAGGACGGAATATGCTGAAGCTCCATAAGCCAGCGCACCACCTCATCCAACGTCCGATGGTCTGACAGCTCAAACTGCGCGGTTTCCTGCTCCGGATGTGTATAACCACCCACGCTGGTCCGGGAACCTCCGGAAATCTGGGAAATTCCCAACTCCAAAAGCTGCTGCCGCACCGCAGGACTCTCCCGGGTGGAGATGATCATACCCGTATAAGGCACTGCCACCCGGATAACCGCCACGATTTTTGCGAAAATATCATCCGAAATGCCGTTATCAAAGGCACCAGGATCCACATCGTCCCCGGGGCAAATTCTGGGGACGCTGATGGTATGGGGACCCACGCCAAATACCGCTTCCAGATGCTCTGCATGCATCAAAAGTCCTGCTAATTCATAGCGATAAAGCTCCAAGCCAAACAGCACGCCCAGACCCACATCGTCAATACCTGCCTCCATTGCCCGGTCATGAGCCTCCGTATGGTAGGCATAGTTACTCTTTGGACCGGTGGGATGGAGCTTTTCATAGCTTTCCTTGTGGTAGGTTTCCTGAAACAGAATATAGGTGCCAATGCCTGCATCCTTCAGGCGGCGGTAATTCTCCACCGAGGTTGCAGCGATGTTCACATTCACCCGACGGATGGCACCGTTTTTGTGTTTGATGGAATAAATGGTATCGATGGATTCCAAAATATATTCCAGCGGATTGTGGAAGGGATCTTCACCGGCTTCCAGAGCAAGCCGCTTGTGTCCCATATCCTGCAACGCAATCACTTCCGCACGGATTTCTTCCTGGGTAAGTTTTTTTCGGGGAATGTGGGTATTTTTTTTGTGATACGGACAGTAAACACAACCATTCACACAATAATTGGACAAATATAGCGGTGCAAACATCACGATCCGGCTGCCGTAGAATGCCTCCTTGATCTGCTTTGCAAGGGTATAGATCTGCTGATTCCGATCTTCCAGTTCGCAAGCCAGAAGCACCGAAGCCTCCCGATGGTTCAACCCCTTCTTCTGGCGAGCCTTTTCCAAAATGGCGTCAATCAGCTCTCCGTCAGCCTTGTGGGCATCTGCGTAAGCCAGGGTGTCCAATATTTCCTGATGATCGATAAACTCCTCCGCCTTGGAGGATTTGAGGTTATACATAACCGTTGTTTCCTTTCATCCGGATATGGTCGCCACGCTCCATGGACAACCGATAACCGGCGGATTCTATCTGTGCGCCCAACTGGGCAAGACACTCTGCCGCCTCCGAACCGGAGGACAGCTTGTTGTCATAAAGGGTGTACTTCTCCCGCACATCCCCGGGAGAAAGATTCGGCATGCACACATTGGCGCCTGCCTGAAACCCCATCTTCCTGCCTTCCGGATGGATGGTACCCAACGCCGTGGTTGCCGGAAGCAGCACCTCCGGGAGCATCAGCCGAATAATAGACAGCAAATATGCCGTTAACTCTGCCGAGCCGGCAGTTTTGCTGCCGAAAGGGGTATCCTTTTGGGGAATAAACGGGCCGATGCCCACCATGTGGGGCTTAAATTCCTGCAAAAAAGCCAAATCTTTGGCAATGTGTTCAATTGCCTGCCCCGGAGAACCTACCATAAATCCGCAGCCAACCTGATAGCCGATTTCCTTAAGGTTTCGTAAACATTCCAAGCGGGATTCCAGAGTTTGTCTTTGCGGATGCAGGAAGCCATAATGGGCAGTATCGGCCGTTTCGTGGCGAAGAAGATACCGGTCTGCACCGGCATCAAACCAGCTTTGATACACTTCTCGGGGGTGCTCGCCCACCGAAAGGGTCACGGCACATTCCGGCCAGCGTTTTTTGATGGATGCCACTAAATCGGCAATGCGCTCAGGGGTATAGCCCGGATCCTCACCGCCCTGAAGCACAAAGGTGCGAAATCCTAAATTGTATCCCACCTGACAGCAGCCCAAAATCTGTTCTTCGGTCAAACGATAACGTTCTGCACAGCGATTGGATCGGCGCAAACCACAGTAATAGCAATCATTTCTGCAAAAATTCGTGAATTCGATCAAGCCACGGACAAGCACCTGATCCCCATAGATCTGCTTGCGAATCGCATCTGCTTTTTCCCGCAAAACCGTCGATATTTCTGCATTGCGCCGGATAAGAAGAGTCTGAAAATCCGCTTCCGTCAGCATCTCCCCACGCTTCAACGCATGGATCAAATCCAATGTGTCACGCATTTTCATCTCTCCTTAACATTTTCTCCTATTTTATCACACCCGGGATACTTTGTAAAGGAAGCTGCTCAACTTACCATTATTTCACTCTAATGGAATAACGAAAAAAATCCGCCGACATACGTCGACGGATTTTTTATGGTGGGCGAGGCGGGACTTGAAGCCGGGGCACGAACTCGGACTCGTCGAACCAATGGATCGAAGGTCTGGAAAACCACTCACCACAAGCCGACTCTCTGCCGACGGGGTACTCAAAACACAGTTTCACAAGGCTTGCAGACTGCAGTTCCCCTGTCAAACGGCATTCCGATTGTAGACCAGCTGGCCAATCTTGTCAGCGGCCTCTCTTGCGGAAGAAGGCAAAACGTGGCTGTAAATGTTCATGGTTGTGGCGATGTCTTTATGACCGAGTCGTTCCTGAGCCACCTTCACATTAACACCCTGTAACAGCATGATAGACGCACAGAGGTGCCGGAGATCATGGAACCGGCATCTGGGAAGGCCTGCCTTATCCTGTAACTTGGTCAGCATCTGGCTCAGATACTCTGGATAGATGGGCTTTCCGTCCGGGTGGACGATGATGTAGTCGGTGACTGTATAGGCCGATCCCAGACGTAATTTATTGGAAAGGCACTTCATCTTATGGTTTTTCAGTTTTTTCATCAGGGGGAGTGGCACATCTAAGGTTCTCACGCTGGTAGCCGTCTTAGGTTCCTTTACGATTGACTTACCATTTACAACAACCCGGTTGCGAATGATCTTTACCTGGTTATGTTCCCAGTCAATGTCTCCCCATTCCAAACCCAGAAGTTCTCCACGTCTGAGGCCCATGCACAGTTCCATGTCGATTACCAGTTCCATCTCTGTACCGGCAGCTGCATCCAGCAACTGACGGATCTGCTTCTCGTCGTAGATCACAGCCTGCTTTTTCTGACCCTTGGGTAGCATAATGCCAGTACAAGGAGAACGATAGATAATGCCCGCCAGAACAGCCTTGTCCATCGCTCCTTTGAGAACATGGTACGCATGCTTAATGGTAGCCGCTGACATTTCCTTACCGGATGCCGGGGATACCTTTAAGCTGTTGACCCAAGACTGAACAGCCAGGGTATTCAACTGCTGAACACGTACGTTTCCGATAACAGGGTTGATATAGCGTTTTATCATGCCCTGGTACCGGGATAGTGTGGTGGGTGAAACATTGGGGACAATGTAAACGTCCAGCCAAGTCTGCACCCATTCCGTGATGGAGATGTTATCATTGGCCACATAAATCCCCCGCTCTAATTCAGTGACGAATTCATGCATGGCCCGCTCAGCCTCTTTCTTGGTACCTTCAACAGTGCGGTAGCGGCGGATTCGCTTACCGGTAATAGGATCCTTGGGCAGTTCGATGGTGATCTGCCACACTTTTGGTTTTCTTTGTCTGATACTTCCACTGGTAATCATTTTATTACTCCTCCTCAATTAACATTGGTGTAGTGGGGTTAAGGAAAGCCCGCAATGTATCTTCACTGACATAATAGCGGTTTCCGATCTGGATGTGGTTCATGCTCTTGATCAGCAGCAAAGCCTTATGGTAAGGCAAACCGGTGATCTCGGCCACATCGTAGGGTGATAGCATTCTCATTTGTATAGCCTCCTATAAGTACCATCAAGTTAATAATATATATGTGTGGGCTCAGAAATTTCGGGTGGTGATGCCACCTGCCACCATCGGCAGAATGCCCTTGTGGTACATGGGAAAAGTCCCGCTGGTAGCAGGTGGACTGATATGATTATGCGAACATAGCTACGTTAAAAAGCATACGCTTAATTTCCTCTTTGTACTGAGGATCGCCTTTGATGCCATTATAGTTTTCACCAGTCCAGCGATACAACCAGCTGTTAAACAAAGATTTATAAGTAAATACATCCTTTGATGTACCATCATCACAAGTGATTCCCTTCGACACCCTGGTCTGTTCTGCCTCTCTCGCAGCAACTAGAAACATTAGGAAAATCGTTCCCACTGTGTCCTTCGGCCAGATTGCTCTTGCCAAAGCCATAGTCATATCTTTTACATGGCTGATATGCCAACTATCCCACATGATTTTCTGAAGCTGGTTATATCCATTAAATGTTAGCATAGAGTAAAAGTTGTGATATGAGTCAACATCCTCACGAAAGTCAATGCCATAGAGCCGAAGAATTTCATTATGAATGTTATTCTCATTAGCCCACTGCGCTTCGTCCCATTTCTTAGAGTCAGGTACGATTTTTCCAATACAACGGATGTACTCTCCCCAAGCCTCTTCGCAGGTCTTGCGTTCATTACGATACTTGCGTTTTGAGAAGCGCAGCTTATACAGCATTCTAGTAGCAAGATATTCGTAATGATCTAATGAGCAATGGTATGCCTCAATATCATCTAACCACGGAGTCGTTTGATTGACAGGGACATGGATTGCATCCTCAAATTCACTGTATGTGTCCCACGCAATAAAGGCCTCCCTTTCGCGTGCCATTTCGTACTGAGCAATTCTGACGATCTCCTCATTGCGGGGATCACCCCAGCAATAAGGAAATCCCCACATAGCACGGTGTACCACATCAAGGAAGATACCAAAAGATCCACCAGGCAGTAGTTCATCCCAGGCCTGTGCTAATTCGATCCAGCGATTGCCATTGGAATTGAACGTTCCAACAGGGAATGCGGATAATTCAGCAGCCTCCAGCGTCAGCGCACAGAGGGTGTCAAAGCTTAATTCGGATGTCTTATTTTTTGCTAACCAAAACTTCTTTGCAATGTTCATTCCAATAATCTCAATATTAATAGACTTATCCATTATTTTTCTCCTTTCAGGTTGCATGGCCCTGCCGGAGCAGGGCATGCAGTTCGTACAATTTTTCGATTAATAGGCGTAACCTCTGGTGGCACGTTCGTCCAGTCTCTTACTGACTGCACAAGCATAACTGCTCCATAGATCTTCGTTTTCATCATCGCATAGCATATCGCCGCCAGACAGGAGGCACTCTGCAAGATATCTGTCAGAAAAAGAGACGTACTTGCGAAGCTCATCACTATTCAACAGGTACTCAATATCGGCGGCGTAATAGGCCCAGCTACCGGCATTGTCCAACGCAGCATAGCAAAATGCATCAATACCTTCTGCGAACAAGCCTGTTCTCTCGGCTGCTGCAAACATGGCTGGATTATCCCTCATGCTCTCACCGATCTTTTTATACTCAGGATCGCCCAGCGGACAACCCACCATGGTACATTGATGAGGAAGATAATAGGCCACCACAGCAATGGCAGCGTATTTCTCTGCCTTCATCAGGTTATCGAAATTCTTGCACCACAGATCTACCTCTGCGGCGTAATCGTGATTAGATTCAATGTACTTGAAATTCATTTCGTATTCCTCCTTTTAATTTACGGTATCTCGCCGATCATTACAGGGAGATACCTATAGGCAAGGGAATTAGGGAGTGTCAAGGGAATTTCCTGGGGCTAGAATCACCAGATAGTCCTTCCCAAAAACCAAACAACTCCCTTTTCCCCTCAGTTTTTTGTACTGCATGCAGAAAAATATGAATATCGAAAACGTTATCATAGCCCCCCTCCTTTTCATAGGGAGTTAGGGAATTGCCTTGTTCTACATACAGATCGTTACAATCTCGTGTGGGGATTTTTCCCTATTCAGGAAAAATGACCACGTTAACGCGAACAGTGCCACCAGCGCTAGTAATCTGACGCTTTCGATAGTTTTTTCCAGCTTCATGCTTCAAGTAACCTGCGGTCTTGAATTTCTGGAGAACCAGGCCAGCGTTGTAAAAACCAAGCTGCTTCATAATTTTGGGGAACTCAGATGCCAAAATGCTGACCTCCATAGGCCCACCAGGCGGATTATCCACTTTGCCAAGGCAAGGAGTAGATTTAGTCCACATAGGTGCACGGTTTGTGATGAAGTTTCCTATGTTGGCATTGACATATCCACGCAATGCGTTATGGGCACGCATGCCAATGTCAGCATTACTATCGGCGTTAGTCTGCTGGTCAACCAAGAACTCAATAATCTTGTCCTTGGAGAACGCAATACCTAAAGCCTTTTCTGCAATGTCAGCTACCGTCAGCAGAATAGCACCGAATTCAGCTAAACGACGGGTTGCTTTGGACAAGCTTCCTGCAGCTATAAGTTCCTGCTCATAACTCTCCAGATAGCTCTGACGCAAAGCTGACACATCGCCATAGGTTAGATTATTAACCAGATATTTGGCAAATTTCATGCCAGCATGACCGTAGTTCTCATAGCAACAGGCCGAAATTGCCTCAGCCTGTTCAGCGCTCTTCGTAAACTGGGTGCTGATCTCGCACACCCGGATGTTTAGGCCGGTGTTCTGATTATTCGCCTTCTCCAGTAATGACTCTTCACCAACTGACAGGACATTGGTTCTGATCACGTTGGTCCTCTGCATCTCAGTTGGACTCATCATGCGATCTTTACCGGCGCCGTCAGAAATCGTATACAGCGTAGATGTTAGAACCTCGGTATTCTCAACCTTGGACAGCTCATCGAAGACCATCAGTGTTCCGTCCAGTCCATCCAATTTACCAATCAAGGCATTGGATGTACCCTTCCATGAAGACATCAACGAACGCAGCTGTTTGCCATCTGCACCCAAGCGTTTTCTCGTCTCCAGAGGGTTCGGACAGCCCGCGACGGATACCGCAAGAATAGCCGAAGTGGTCTTTCCAGTGGTGCTATCCCCCATAAAATGGTAAACTAAATTGCGCGCGCCCCATTCACAGGAGATTATAGGACTGAGGCCAATCAACACCGCAACTTCCAGAGCGATTTGACCCAACACATGTTGCTGAACCATGCTTTTCCAAGCTGAGAAGCTGCCCTTCTTACACAGGTCGTACTTACCGATGTAAGGAGTGTCAGCACCATCGTCAGCATTGATTACCATATATCTCCCCTTGAAAGCCATGGTTTCATCGTCTGAACCAGCGTTTTCAATAAGCCAGCCGGTGCGTTGATAACACCAGCCTCTCTTCGCCGTGGCTTCTGACACCCTCAGGCAATTCATCAAGGTTGTTAAGCTTGTGTCATACACATCAGCGTCACAGTTCAAGAGAATGTTCTGAACCTCTTTTTTCTTACTCAGCAGCTCACGACGCATATTGACAGTTTCTCTGGAACCATCCAGCGTCTCATAGCCAATAGTCAGTATGGGGGTGCCATCGTCAATGTCCTTGGAGACAATTTCGATAGCGATATATCGACCATAGCCCACGAATACCAAGCCCTTACCATCTTCACCGGATTCATAACGACCATACTGTTCATAGCCGTCCTGAAACGCGTATCCATAGGAGTCATACACGCTACAATTTTTCTTATTCTTAGCCATTATTTTTCCTTTCTGGTGTGAGGCGGTAGTCCACCTCACACCGTGAAATTACCTTAGTCTTCAGGTTCCTCCCAGTCATCAAGAAGACCCTTAGCAGCCTTAATGATGACCCGGCCATCCTTTGAACGGCCCATGATCGCAAATCCATCATGCTGGCGTTTACGCTCTAGATAGTCTTCGATCTCACGCTTGAGCTTTTTGGAAATGCCATAACGCGTGTGATCGGAAACCACACTGTAGAAAACCGGCATTAAGCGTGCACCTGTATCTGCCTGTTGATCAGCCAGTGTCAGTAATCTGCGTAAGCCGTTAGCGAAGAAGCCATTACTAGCCATCGCTTTTCTTATTGAAACGTTAAAACCAATGTCAAACGCCTGGTGAGCCGCAAGATAGCAGCGGTCGCCCTGCTGGGCATCCTTTAGTGCAAGAAGCGTTTCCTCAAACGCGTCAGCGCATAAAGCTAAAGCCAACAGATCCACATCCATGATCAGATCAGCTAACCGAAGTTTCGCAATATCAAGAGCCTTGTCATTTAATCTTTCAAACAAATCGGTCATTGTGGGTAACTTTCTCCTCATGGCAATTTTCGATGTGCATGCCCATCTAGTCGTTACCACGATGAGTCCTTTCTATATTCAAATATTCAGGGCATCAGTGGCCATTATTCTAGCACCTTACCGGTTAGGCCTCGAATTTTCACTCCGGTACATTGAGCCGTCGCACAATGTCTGTTTCCGCAGCGAATTCACCAGTTCTGCCCCGTGCCCATAAATTAGCACATCTATTGCCAAAAGACAATTTCCGCGTATTTTGCTAATTTTACATTTATACACTTGCTTTTCTATGTTTTTACACTTATAATTACATTCGCGTTACATGCATATCGGTAGAGAAACGTTTTTAGTTGTAGTTTATCGCAAACTGAAAGGAAGGATTTTATGGCTAGATCACGAAAGTTGGGAGATTTCATCTACAATTACGTTCTGGATCATTTCATCGATTTACATGAGCTAATAAATACACCCACAGTTGTCAGATTAGACATACCTCGCTACCGCAACATAGCAGAGATAATACGTGGCATTTTAGAAGATCCGGTATTCTTTGATGTCGATGATTACCATCACCACAAAACTCCATCAGAGGGTCAAATTGAGGTATCAAAAAACACCATTCGCGGTGCTATTAATCGATTAATTGAGGACAAAAAAATAGCCAACATTGACGGATATTGGGAATATGTCCCGGATTTAGAGACCAAACTAAATGACATGCCGATTTTGAGAATTGCCACCCAAACTAAAATTACCGTTAATGTTCCCGAAAGTTATTTAGTACTTACTGTAAGCAACGGGTTAGCCAACAGCGTTGCAGAATACCTGGCAGCTCAATTTCATCAAGGTGACATTATCTTTATACCTGTAGGAAACCACATTTTTTGTATTAGTACATTACCAAAATCACATATTGATAGTGCATCGTCCAAGGAACCTGCTTCTGACATATCGCCCACAGCAAAACTTCATTACCGCGTCACTAGTGTTTTGCATGACTTTGACATTCAATATCCACAATTTACTCGTGGTATAAACTATGAAACTGCATATACCGCGGTTCATAACCCTAAAACGAACGCAGAGATACGCCAAATGGCATTTGATTATGAAAAAGACAAGTTTTCCTATCATCGGTATATGACTTTAATGAAAATGTTTAAATCACTCCCTTGGCTTGAGGAATATCAAACGCTTTCAACAATCTTTGGTCCTCCAAGCACCAAACACGATGGCATTGATGACGAAGAGTGGGAACTAATGAATTCCCCAATTATGGACATAGTTGACAACGGATTTGAGGAATAGTCTAACAATAGATTAGAGCGCAAACGACCCTGAAAGGGTGTCGCTTGCGCTCTTTTGCTATATTTGGCCCTATGTGGGCGGAAGGAGGTTAATCCATGAGAAAGTATACCCTGGCATCATCCAGTGCCAAAACAGCAGTCGTTCTGACCGATTACACGGAAGTGATCACAGCAGCTGTCCATGAGGTAATGCCGAAGGCAAGTGTCATCGTTGAAAAAGACGGATACTACGTCAATCCAGATCCATCCAAGGGAGATGCCATTCGGATTGGCAGAGCCATTTGTAAATCTGACCTTGCGCAATACTGCGTCCAAATCCCCAAGCTTTTCAATAGTATTCCAATCAAGGAGGACAAGCATGAAGAAAGAAAACAACAGCTCCCTGGTGAGCATCACTGAGATAACCGAGAATTACCTACCCCTAAGTAAGAAGCTGGCACGCAGGTTCGTCTCGCTATATCTCGACCCGATACGCATTGGCAACAGGATCTTCGTAGAAAGAGAAAAGCTGGAGAAGCTGCTCACAGGTTCCGGTGACCGATCGTTTCCTCTGTAAATACCGGATTTATGTATATATATAATAATTAGGATAGCGCATAGGGCTTGAGGGCCTTATGCGCTGATATTTTTTATTGGAGGTTTAAGTTATGCTTTACCGAATTGGTCTCGTTAGTGAGATCCACACGCTACCCTCGTCCATTCCAAAACAGGTACAAACCGAAATCACTCAGGGCCTAGTTGTGCTCGATTGTGAATATGGTTCCGACCGAGATTATCTTGAGTCAGGCGGATGTTCCATCCTGATAGAAAATGCAGAAGACCTCGAACTACTCAAGGCAATTGTGGACTATGATAGGCACCCTTGCGAATGGGCTACCCGGATTGGCAAAACTGGTTACTCTTCTGCCCTGTTCATCATGAATGATGACTATAGCATTCTCGTTTACATGCCGATTGAAATCTGCCCACATTCCATAGAACTGGAGGACTGAAAATGAACACCATTACAACCACACTTACCACTGAGGCAGTATTCTCAGATGATGGCCTCAAGCGTTACCTGCTCAAGAAGACCTGGGATCCTTCGCTTCCTACATTGGCAATCATCATGCTGGCGCCGTCCATTGCTTCCGGCGTTACTATGGACTCTACAACAAATCTTGTGCTCAACAACGCATCGGAATTAGGCTTCGGCTCTGTGTCCATCGTCAATCTCTTTGCTGCCTTGGGTGACTTCACGCTGAGCAGCGCTGAAGCCAAAGACCCCGAGAATATGAAAGCCATATTGGATGCAGTTAAAGACGCTGACGTAGTGATCTACGCTCCCGGTGTGGGTAAGAACAAACTCCAAGTATTCCAGGAACGTTCCACTCAGGTCTTAACAGCTTTACAGCCTTACGAAAAGAAACTCAAATGCCTGACCAGTGCATCCGGAAAGGCCAAATTACTACACCCGCTTTGTCCCGCCGTGCGCCGGTGGCATCTCGAAGAGCTTCGCCTTGCCGAGCTTCTTTCAACGACAGATCCTGTCGAGCCTAAGTCTCCCCCGAAGAAAAAGAGCGGACCGAAGGTTATCAAGAAAGAAGTTTCTGCATAAGGCGACAAATCCCTGCCCAAAGACACGGGCAAGGATCGTATCATAGGAACACAGAAAAAGCAGGGGTTTTGTGTGTTCCTGACATCACAGGAGGTTGATCATGGATAAACAAAACAGCGCAAGTATCCCACGATCCGTCTGTCAGCTCTTTCATAAGCAACTGATGGAGTATCCATTGGATGAACAGAACACCGGTCTGCGCTCCGTGTTAGACTTGCTCTACACCGCATACGCAGAAACGCAAACCGATAATCCGGAAGAGATCAAACAAGCCTATCAACGTTTGGATGATCTATTGCAGGATGTTAGTTTCGAAATGAACAATGCTGTATTCTCCATCGTGAGCAAGATTCAATGTTCCACCGAAGAACGAACCTTTCTTGACGGCGTACGCATTGGAGCCCATCTAGTTAAGGAATTGTACGCTGGCTAAAAAAAAGATCCCCTTGCTTTCCAATATGAAGTGACCCCAAAAAAGTTAGACAAATATTTCTAACTCAAATTGTTTAAGCTGCAGAAAGACAATCCTTGCATTAGAATTATACCACGTTTAGAAGACATTTGCGAGCCGTAAACAGACAACAATAGATTGCTCCACAAATAAAGTAAACGTATTTTATTAATTTCCTTAGATTTTTTAGGTTGGTTGAAAAATAATAAGATAAGGCGCTGTGCAGAGGTTTTCTGAATAATAAAGTTCCATGCATCGATACTGATCCGAAAGCCAAGAAAAGATCTCCCTGGCTAACAATAAGGGCAGGGAGATCAAATCGTAGGAAAATAAAAAACTGGTCGTTTTATGTGTTACTACAAGTAGTTCTTAAGATCAGCAAACTCAGTAATATACCAAGACTGTCCAATTTTCACCATACAAATTTCAAAACGTGGCTGATAATCTTCTTTGGTTCCGCCATCAACCCATTTTTCATCGATCACAGGATCAATGTAGACAACGTGAACTTTCTTAACCTTACGTGCATAATCCCCAAAGCTTCGCTCAACACTCGACATCAACATACTGGAGTCACCTTTTTGAGCATCCTCAGTACGCACAATATCATATTGAAATGTTTCCATTTCCTCGTCATCATATTCTCTAAGCGTCCAATCAAGCTTATTCTGTACTGCCTTTTCAAGTTCACTCTTGTTATCAATCTTCCCTGAATCGATCAAAGCGGATATATATTGCTTAGGCATTAATTCGACAATAGCCTCTGCATCACGGTCAGCATATGCTTTCATAAATGCATTAAAGGTAGCATCTTGTCCACGTCTGCCCGCCAAGGAAATAAGCACAACAATCGCTAGCACCACAAGAATTAGTATGTACGGAGTTATTTTGAATGGTACTTTTTTCAAAAGTTCCTTAATCTTTTCCATTGTGAGCCTCCTTTTCATTTACTCCCTTAGCAGATTCCCGCTGAACATGTCCGGATGCAGATATTTGAGAATGCACCAAAGTGCCGCGCAATGTAAGCAGATCCCAAATTTTCTTCAGGCTGAAATAATAGACCAGTAAGACCACACCAGCAGCCACAACAGCAAGGCTGAGAACAAACCCCAGATCAACAAACAAGAAGATAATTCCCAGCACTACCAAAGCGATTCCTGCCAGCATGGCCAGCTTCGTTATAGGGTTCTGGAATTGACGGGCTTTTTTGATATTTTGTGCATTGCAGCCTTCCAATGCCTTGAGATATTTATCTCCGCTGGTTGTACGCTTTTTTGCCTTCACAAATGCAATTGCTTCTGCTACTTCCTCAGCCTTCTCGATATTAGTGTTCAAATATACATTATCGAAGATTTCACCATCTTCTGCAGACCAAATTGCTTCTATGCGTCCTTGGACTTTTTTCACAAATGGATCCTTATTTTTCTGAAGCGCATCATACATCTTGATCTTGCTCATCATTTCATTGCAGGTTGCTTCATTTGCAGTCTGATAACCACAGCATAATCTTGCTAAGCAATCACTCTCCAAGCAGTCCAGAGTCTTACTCTCCTTAACTTTCAAAGCCTTCATGATGGTTTTGATCTTCTTTCTAGCAATCTGTGCTTCCTCTTCGGACTCCTTAGCTTCGGATGTATATACCTTTCCAAGAATAGTCTCAACCTCATCAGTTGTAAACTTCACTTGATATTTACTAGCCAGTTCCCAAATACCTTGACTGTGGATTACAGAAGCTTTATTACTGTCTGCAGCAGAATACGCCTCCACCGCAGCAAACATCTCATTTCGCTTTTCTTCATTGGCAGATTCATATCCGTGAAGGATTCTAGTAATGCCATCCTTCTCGATTACATTTATGGTAGCACTCTGTGTAATACCCAGCATGGCCATTTGCTCAAGAATGTCCTTTTTTACCGCCTGGGCCTTCGCTTCCGAATTCCGAGCTTCTGCCGTGTACATCTGTGAAAAAGCAGCTTCTGCGGTGTCGTTCAGATCAACATGAAAACGCCCGCTAATTGACCATACATTTTTCCGCTCTTCTTTATAGGTCAGGAATAAGTAAGTCAGCAATTCTTCGTCCCACGGACAATTCTTGAACGATTCCAGTAGCAGTTCCTCCCGCTTCTCCGGTACTTTTTTTGCATTTTGGAATAAAGCGCCAGCCTTGTCACTGTTGAAACAGGTACTGTAATAATCGTGCTTTCTGTCATTGATCATATTAATATGTGCATTGTAGCAAGATAGAATATCACTACGAATACCATCCCTAAGCACCTTCTTAACAGAGCCATTATTGTACAACTCTTTCTTAGCTGATGCTGCTTCAATTGCGGATCCAATATTGCCGATGGCATTGACCACACTATGGCCAGCCCCCGCAACGGCATTCATCGCTCCAGCTGTGGCCATTCCCTTCAACGCACCATCAACGCCAAATCCGCCGCCAACAACTCGACCTCTGTTTGCCTTGCGCTCCGCTCTATACTCCTCCTCAGCCGCTTGCTGCTCAATGATACTGTTATAGGCATCAGCCACAACATCAAACGCCTTAATAGACTCGTCGATAATCAAGCAATCATCATCGTAGCGATCCTCGCTCAAATCATAAATGCCAAGTTGAGGCAATTCCTGAAACAGCGGTTCGTTGGCCTTTCTGATGATCAGTGCACCGGCAATATCCTCGTATCCCTTTAGGACAGTCAGAATGTCTCCACAATTATCATACCATTGATTGAACTCGCTCGATGCCGCATCCATTGCATTCCATACACGGTATTGAATATCAAAGAATCTTTCGTTGCAGTCCTTAAATTCAATTACCTGTCCCAACAGAGAGTATTTTCCCATTAATAGCCCACCTTTCAACTTGAATATACGGATTAATCTTCTATGCTTTCTTTGATGATCCTCCGAACAGTTTTTTCGGAGTAATTATACTTGATTGCCAGGGTCTTAACATTCGTTCCGTCATATTCCTGAATAATACATTTCTGAATACGTATAGGATTAAAGAAACGCATGGGGAAGCTGATTTGCTGTCCCTTGAACATCCGATAAATCTCCATAGCTGTATCCATACCTAGCTTCTCGCTAATATCCTTATACACTGTGTTTAGCAATTCAGGATCATTCTCAGCCATCCGCATCACCCCTTTCGACAAGTTTAGCAGATGTTCTTGCTCAAGTAAAATCCCATTGTCCTTATGTTTGTCTTCTGATACGCTCATATTTAGTATCACTCGCCCCCCATTCCAGCAGATAAACAACGACAGAAACTGCCACATCCACTTTCTAAAACATCCAGGCTCCCAATAATGCCCCAACTAAAAAAGACCCCCTTGTTCTCCACGACGGTCAACAAGGGGATCTTCGCTTTGGGCATTCTTTTTTTGCAAGGCTGCAGCCTTAGATGAAGCTGAAGAACAGCGTGTCCTCGACATCTGCGCGGTCAAAGGTCTCTGGCTCCCAGAAACGATTTTCATAGAACTTAATCTTCTTCTCCGACAGGGATACCAGCTCTCCTTCCTCGTTTTCGCTCATGACGTAGAATACTCCCACGATGATGTCATTACCGATGCGCCGATTGCCATCCAGACCGATCAGCTTGCCTTCCTCGTTGCAGAGGATACAATCACCACTCCCGATGCTAATGATTTCGATAAGCCCCTGATAGTCCGCTCCGATGCTCACCGCCTTCTGTAAGGAATCCAGATCATTCTGCAGCACTGTCACTCTCGGATGTTTTCCCGGCTCCACCATTAAGACTCTGATCTCTTTCTGTTTCATATACCATAACCTCCAAAAATAATGATACCTGATGGCACTAAGCACCATCAGGTTCATTATTAGGATATATGTTTATGAATGGAGTAGATACAGCTATAAGATTATGCAGCAGTCTTGTACCGCATATAGATGTACTCATAAATATCCTTACGGTAGGTAGTAATGCTGTCTTCATCGTAACTTTCCGGGAGCTCTGCCCAAAGGGTATCACGAATGAGGTTAGCCACGATGGCCTTGGTTTCGGGCTTATCGGCCCAGTGATCCAATTCCGCAATCTTGGACTTGACCTTTGCCAGCAGATCTACTGCAACCTTCTTGATTTGTGCAATCTCCTGTTTGGTCAGATCTGACCTGAACAACTTATCAAACATGGAAAGCTCTTCATCACTGGAGAAACCTTCCCGGACATAGCGCTTTTCTTCCTGCGTCAGATCCTGGGCAAGCTTTGTTAGTTCATCAAAGATCCGCTCAATTTCTGCGCGGTTCTTCTCTTCGTTGTATTCCTTGATGATGGTCTGGTAGCGATCATAGTAATCCATACGACCGGGATTGCGCAGTAGCATCTGCTTAATGCGCTCTTCCACGAGGTCAGACAGATCCTTGATGATCAGCTTCTTGTGGGCAGCCTTTGCAAACTCACGGCGCAGCAAATCAAAGTCGATTTTGGAAATATCGAACTGTTTGGAGTCACCAGTTCCTGCGGCGGGTTCCAAGGTCAGATTCTCACTGATAATCCGATTGATTTCCACCATCAAATCCGTATTATCTGCATGCTTGCGCTTCAGCTGCAGTTCCTTGTAGATAGCAACAATGGCATCACGGTACTGTACCTGATCCTCAGTCAAATCCTCACGCTGCAGATACTTCATCACACGGACAAGTTCAGAAGCATAGGTTTGGAATTCCTTCTTATCTTCCATATCGCCGCAGACCGCATCCGCACCGGACTTAATCAGCGCCTGCTTTGCAAAATCCTTCGCAGCAACCAATGCAGATAGCTCAAAGCCCAGTTCGTCCAGAAATGCCTTGGTCTGTCCAATCAGTTCCACAATGCGGGCAATTAACTGTTCTTTATCTACGGTAGGATCTCCGCCGCCCTGGCCACCAGCAGTATAGTCAGCAAGCGCTTTTCTAAGTGCCTTCACGATGCCGATGTAGTCCACGATCAGACCGTTGCTCTTACCTTCAGCCACACGGTTGGCACGGGCGATGGTCTGCATCAAGGTGTGCGCCTTCAAAGGCTTGTCCAAATACAAGCAAGACAGACTCTTCACATCAAAGCCGGTGAGCCACATAGCGCAGACGAATACGATCCGGAAGGGATTGGCAGAATCCTTGAACTCCTTGTCCAGTTCCCGTTTCTCCATCTTTGCACGATGGGGCAGGATATCCAATCCCCATTTTTTGAAGGTCTGGATCTCGTTCTGCTCCTGGCTGATAACCACTGCCATCTCGGTTTCTTTCAGCCACTGCAGCTTCCGCTCCAGTTCCTGATAGGCCTGCTGAGAGGTTGTCTTCTTCAGGGCAGCTTCTGTTTCAGCGATCTTTTCTGCCCAGTATTTCTGTGCCAGGTTGTACATCCGTACACAGGTCACCTTATTCAGACATACGAACATAGCCTTGCCGGAAGTCCAAACATCGGTGTATTGTTCCACAAAATCCTTGGCGATAGCCTCCAAACGGGGTTCTGCCGTCAGCACGTGGATCTCCTTGGCAAATTCCAGCTCCAACTTTTCTTGCTGGCTGGTATCCAAGTCGGCAGCTTCGATGGCATCGATAATCTCCTGAGTGATTTCCGGGTTCTTGATAGTCCCCAGCTTTTCACCACGGTTTTCGTAGTACAGCGGCACAGTTGCGCCGTCATCCACTGCCCTCTTAAAGTCATACACGGAGATATATCCGCCGAAAGTGCGCTCTGTGATTGCATCGTTGGAGAACAGCGGTGTGCCGGTAAAACCGATACGAGAAGCTGTCGGCAGCAATGCCACCATGTTCTCTGCAAAAATGCCGTATTGGCTCCGGTGCGCCTCGTCGGACATGATGATAACATCATAATTCGGGATGATGGGTTCTGCATCCCGCTTGTTGAACTTCTGAATCAGTGTGAAGATAAAGCTGGGGTTGCTCTTCAGCTTACCGATCAAGTCATCACCGCTCTGGGCTATGTACTTGGACGCCTTTACGCCACCCAGCAGACCGCAGTTCTCGAAGGTGTCGCTGATCTGCTTGTTCAGTTCGTCACGGTCAGTCAGCACCACAAAAGTGGGAGAACCCTCAAACTTACGGCGGATCTTCTGCGCCAGGAACAGCATGGAGTAGCTCTTGCCGCTGCCCTGGGTATGCCAGAACACACCCAGTCTGCCGTTTCTCAGCTTGCGCTGCTTGTACACTTCCACCGCTTCGTTGACGCCCAAATACTGATGGTTTCGGGCGAGGATCTTGGCGGTGCGGCCACCGGAGTGGTCATAGAGAATGAAATTCTCAAACAAGTCCATGAAGTTCCGCTTATTGCAGATACCCCGGAGCATGGTCTCCAGCGCAACAGAACCTTCCTCATCTTCCTTCAGGCGCTTCCACTCATGGAAGAACTCATACTTGCTTCCCAGGGTGCCCACCTTGGCTTCGCTGCCGTTGGAGATCATCAAGAAGGCATTGTAGTAAAACAGATGGGGAATGGTATCCAGATAGTCGGTGTAGTTGCAGGTATAGGCATCCTGCACATCCACATTGTGGTTCTTCAGCTCCACGAACAGCAACGGAATGCCGTTGACGAAACCGACGATATCCGTCCGGCGACGGTACAGTTCGCCGTGGATTTTCAGTTCCTTGATGGCCAGAAAGTGGTTGTTATCAGGATCAGCAAAGTCAAAGACCTGCACCCGCTCCTGCTCGGTTTTGCCGTTGGGCTTTTTCACCATCACCGGGATGCCGTCCCGGAGATAGCCGTACTTCTCCTCATTGATCTCCATCAGGGAGGTAGAATTCAGATGATGCTCCAATTTCTTGACAGCATCTTCATACACGGACTCCGTCAGCCAGGGGTTCAGTTTGAACACAGCATCCTTGAAGTACCGCCAGAGCACGATTTCCCGATAGCTTTTCCGCCCGAAGGTGCCGTTTATGCCCAGCTTCTCCGTGTTGTAGGCATAATAAACCTCCCAACCCAGCTCATCACGAAGCAGATTGCCCGCACTGTCCTGGACTAATTTGTTTTCGGAATATTCGTAGCTCATAACTTCGCCTCCTATTCTTGTCTTTCCAAATAACACATCTTTTCCGCCGAGCAGTTATATTTCCTGGAAAGGCAGATTCTGTTCATTCGATTGCGTTTCATTGAAATTAACAATTATTCATACATGAATCTATTCTATCAAACAATTCTTTAAAATTGTCCAAAGTTTCTGGTAAACATGTATACGTACCATCTCCCACGGCATCTGCATACCACTTAGCATTCAAAACTTTGCCACATTTGGTATACCCTTTGCTTGTTAAACAGTCATCAAGATCAGCGACCAATGTTTCAATTTCAACTTCGTCAGTCTTGTATGTTTTATTTGCTATTTCATCTTCAGAAGCATCCTTCAAGTACATAAAGTGTTTCTTGTACTCTAATTCATACTTGTTTTTGAAGATTTCGCCGCCTTTGGTTACCCCCTCACTATCATAATCAAATAAAGCCATATAATTACAGCCCCAGCCATGTAGGATTGTACATACATTTATAAGATTACTTGCCCCAACAACCGGAATAAAAGCATACTTTGAGAGATCAATGTCCAATTTTTTGCCAATGCACAACAAATAAACACAATCGCTGATTCCTTCAGTTACTACATTAAATTTTTCATATGCAGGTCCAAAGGTATCAGATATACTCATTCCTAAAGCACGAATAATAGGTGTTAAAGTATCCTCTTGGGCATCAGGAGCAATGTCAGGATGATAAGCGGTTCTATATATTTTGGTAATACCAGATTCATCTTTAACTGTTGCCCGTATTCTCTCAATTCCACTGTTTGCAGTGTCAAGCATATAAGGCGAATGTGTAGTATAAACAATTTGATTGCCTTTTGATGCCAGGTCAGCGAAAAGTTTCAAGAGTTCCTTTTGTGCATTTACATGTAGTGAAATACCTGGTTCGTCAAATAAATATACAACTTGGCGGGAAGGCAGGTTGTTTGCCATAACATCAATAAACAAATTAAGATACCAACGTAAGCCATCGCTTCGTTCGCCAAGAGTCATTGTGGAACCGCTGTCGGTGCTCACGGTAAATGACAAAATATTTGTTGTAAACCGGACTTTCAATGTTACTTTTTCAACAGTATAAAAAGCCTCAAACGGAATGTTGATCTTTGTGTCAATCGCTCTCTGGATTTTATCTTGCAAGTTGGAAGTGCTTCCGTCAGTTCTCCCGCTTATTGCTTGTAAAATCTGTTCTTTTGTGAAACCAATATAATTAACGAATTCGTATAGAAAACTATTTGTGTTTTCCAACTCCTTTTTTAGCACATCGCCTTTATATTCAGACTGTAAGATTCTATCATTATGTCTATAAAACATAAAAGGGAACAGATTGCATAGCTCCTGCCACTTGATCAACACACTATCTATCGCAGATTTGTATTGAGCCTGTTGCTCTGCGGGCACGCGTGAAGCCCATTGAGCAAATGTCTTGAGTGCTGCGTTTGTAGTGGGAACATCAATGTTGTCTTCAATTTTAATTTGCGAGCACCTTTGTCTAAATGCTGTGAGATCATTACTTGTAAACTTAAATGGGTTAACCTTGACTATCTCATAGAAAGCATTTACTGCTTCTTTTACATTTTCTTCATAGTATCGCATTATCCCGCCAACGGCAGAATAGGATTCGGAAGTAATAGTAACAGTTGTGTCTTCCCGCAAACATTGGGATTCATCGGGCAATGCTTTTAACGTAATTTTATAGGCTATTTTGCCATTGTCAGAATTTCGATTGACATTATTCTCAACAAACACATTGTGCATTTTGTTTATAAACGATATGCCACTCAAAGCAGACAATACATTGCTTTTACCGCTTTCGTTTTTGCCAATGATTGCAGTAATATTCGGTTCTATAATAATCTCATTATGGTCAGTGCCGATAGACTTATAGTTCATCAATTCAACAGAATGTAATCTCAATTTTTACACCTCGATTTCTCCGTTCATCAGTTTGGGTAGCAGGCGGTCGCGGGCCTCAGCCAACAGACGATTCTGATTCAGCAGCAATTGCCGTCTTTCAAAATACTGTTGGAATGGTACATACAGTTCCTCCGGACTTGTTAGCACTGTAATTGTATCGATGTGCTTTTTGCCAAGGTGAGCCACCGTTGCGCCGACAACAGTGCTTTCAAAATACTTAATCGGCTCATAGATCGCCTGCAGCAAATAGCCCTTCATAGTGGGGTTATTGGGTCTAAAGGAACAGGTTCGTTGAACAAGATATGCATCCGGGCCACTCCAGGAATTGATATGGAATTCGCCATCCATACCTACCAAGATATCGCCGTTGCGAACAACATATTGAGGGTCTGCATTTTCCGTGGTATAGTCAGCGGTTGTTCCTGCAGGTATATTGCGGATACGGACAATAGGGGTGCCATTTCCGTTTGCATTGAAGAGAGAACCATCAAAGGCATATCCGTATTGAACCTTAACAATATCAACCAGTCTCTCTCTTTTCCATCCCTCTGGGACACCATCAGCGATGGGGGTGGTTTCGTGGCCGGGGAAACGCAAATCCACAAACCACTCTTTATACAGCCGCTGCGCCGCTTCCTCCAACAACTTGATCTGCTTTTGGTTGTTTCTTATAACCCCTTCATAAGTGGAAAGAATTTCGGTAATTTGCGCTTGAGTTGAAAGGTCAGGAAGCATCACTTCAATCGAGTTAATCGTGCGCGGATTTACATGTGGTATAGCTGCACCACCCTGTCTGCCTTGTAATTCTGGTTGCTTGGACTTAAGTAAGAAATATAAAAAATCAATACTTGTTCCTTCTTTCGGCTCAATCAAGAAACCATCTGTCACAAAAATGGGCTCATCCCAAAAAGAAACATACCCAGCAGAAGCTCCACTTCTCGAGATTACAATTGCCTTTCCAACATGATTATAAGTATCTATATAGTAAGCTGGTTCTTGTCCACCTAATATTACAGGATACGGCCCTTCCTTTGATTCTTTTTTTGTGATATAGGCACCTTTCTTTATATCGATAATGTCCTCGAGCTTAACTTGATTCCAACTCATAGTCCCATCTCCTTCATATTCTTGGAGATAGTCTGCATCAGTTCATTGGATTCCGCCTGCAGCTTCAGTAGTTCCCGGTGGATCTCGCCCATACGCTGGGTAAAGTCCACACCGTCATCCTCCACCACAGCCACACCAACATAGGCACCGGGAGTGAGAGAATAGTTCTTCTCGGCAATCTCTGCACGGCTTGCCATCTTGCACAGACCGGGGATGTCCCGATACGCACCCTCGCCGAACTTGTCTGTCAGCCATAAGGCAGCATCCAGAATCTCCAGACAATAAGCGAAATACTGTTCTTCACTTTCTGCGCTATTCTGAAGTGCCTTCTTCTCCCTCTTGGGTGCAGCCTCAATCATTGCCTTTCTGCGTTGCTTGCAAGCTTCCCGCTCTGTAATGGTCAATTCACGGATTCCTCGCAACTGCGCTATTGTATCCACCCTCTGCATTGTTTCGGACAGTTCAGCAGACACGCCCATATCCTCAAAGGGAAGTGGCATCACCTGAATCCATTTGAAATATTCCGCGATGAGATTCCGATACTTTTCTACCTCGCCACGGTACAGCCACACGATGGCATTCAGATTCTTCAGCTGCCACTCGCTCCACTCGTTCAGGGTGCGGTCAACCACGGTATAGTAATTCCGGGCATCAATGAACAGTACATGATCTTGGATTGCTTCTGCCTTGCCCTTATCAAAGAACCAGATGGAGCAAGGCAAGGACTTGGTGTAGAAGAAGTTATTGCCTACGCTCATCATCACATCCACATGGCCGGTCTCCACCAGTTTCTGACGGATGTCACGATCCTTGCCTGAGCTGTCGGTAGCAGAGGATGCCATAACAAAGCCTGCCCGGCCCTTTTCGTTCAGGTATGCATAGAAATAGGAGATCCACAGATAGTTGCCGTTGCCGAATTCCTTGGCAGCATTGATGGAAGGCACACCAAAGGGCAGACGGCCTGCGTTCATGGCAGACTCAGACTTGACCTTGTCCACATTGAAGGGCGGGTTGGCCATGACATAATCGCAGCAGCCCTCCAAAGAATGGGCATCGTTATAGAAGGTATTTGCTTCATTGCCGGAAAGGATCTTGCCGTTGAGTCCATGGACAGCCATATTCATCAGGCACAGCTGGGCATTATACTCCACCTTTTCCTGACCATAGAAGGTCATCGCCGCATTGGCAGACATACCTGCATGGTTCACGAAATCACCGGTCTGAACGAACATACCACCACTACCGCAGGCAGGATCCAGCAGGATGCCCTTCTTGGGTTCCAGTACATTGACGATCATCTTAACCAGCGATTTGGGCGTGAAGAACACACCATCGTCGGATGCGATGTTCTTGGCGAATTTATTGAGGAAATACTCGTAAATCCGGCCCAGGATATCACCGCCGACTTCGTCCAGTGCGCTGTTGTTGAAAATACGCAGCAGTTCGGAGAGAATCTCATCGGTGAACATAGTGTAGTCCTTGGGCAGGACACCCACCAGCTGCTCACTCTGCTCCTCGATCAGTTCCATAGCGCGGTTCACGGCTTTGCCCATGTCTGCACTTTCGGGCAGATTCACAAGGTAATCGTACCGAGCCTCGGGAGGCAGGTACAGTGCGCTCTTCTCTGCAAAGTCGCTGGCCTCTACGGGCAGAACACGGCCATTACGAACCGGACGGTTCTTGAGGATCTCCGCCTCTACCAGCTTAAATCGGCCATGAGCATAGCGCAAGAAAATAAGCCCCAATACTGGCATACAATATTGGTTTGAGGTCAGCTTGGAACCCTGACGCAGAAGGTCTGCAGATTCCCAGAGTTCAGCTTCCAGTTTTCTTAT
>JAZONA010000069.1:0-9016 GCA_045654265.1 Faecousia sp. | reverse complement strand
AATATCCACAACTTCGGGCTGCTCAGTCCAGGTGATCAGACCCATCTTATCGAAGGCGATGTCCTGATCCAGAGAGAAGAACACGTTCATCTTAACGCTGTCCTCCAGGGACAGGTTGGGGTACTTCAGGCCGATGGTGGGCGGGACAATCTCGATCTCCTGCTCCTCACCACAGCCGGTGCAAATGCCATCCACATAGGTATGCTGCACCTCTGCGGCGCAGGTGTTACAACGGCCGCTGGTATTGTGTGCCGGATGCTGACACATAGGAATGGTCTGCCCCTTAACGAAATCATAAACCATATCATACAGATACCGCGTTCCGTTATTGTTATAAGCCATGGAGTAACAGCCCCAGGTACTCATATACCAAGACACCACAGCGCTTTGGTAGCCGTATTCCTTGCCGTAATTCAGGTAATCCTCGAATTTTTTGTGATAGGCGGTGCTGGCCGTGCCGCCGAACTCCATCTGCATACCCAGGCCATAGTATGTACACAAGTCGGCGCACTCTTTCAGCTGAGTCAGGGTGTACATATCGTAGAAAGAGTAGTTGGGCTGCATCAGGGCATAGTCGAAGCCATACTCCGCCCAATTCCAGTAGCCCTCGGATTGGTAAAAAGGCAGCTGATAGATGTACAGCCGTCCCCCCACCCGGCTGTCGAAGCTGGGCTTGGTGTTGGTGTTGGGCGTGGCATGGGTATGGATGATGTCAGTCAGGGCTTGGGTAGCCGCCTTGGCGATGCGGTCGGTGGATTCGTGGATGGTTTCCTCATAGTAGTAGAAGCCGGTGAGCTCCAGATGCTCGAAGCCGGCGTTTTCCCACATGGCTACCGCCTGATCCACATACCACTGGTATGCTTTGGCACGGTTTTCCAGAGCTTTTTCCTGAGAACCGCAGCCGGAAATGGTAAAATCCATGTGCTGCCCGTCAATATACCCCCAATCCTCCTGATATTCCACGGCGGGGTACAGCACCAGCTTCACGCCCACCTTATAATCCGGGTCGTTCAGGGTCTGCTTGGCGATACGGGCGGCCTCTTCCAGCGCCTCCAGATTGATGAGGTCATTGCCATTGTAGCTCAGGTCGTTGCCATTGGCATCCTTGCCGAAGGCATAGCACAGCCACTGGTACCAATCGTCCTGATTGGCATAATATTTACCTTCGGTGTAGCCGGCCTTGTAGGCATTGAAGGTACCCCGGGCGGTGTAGTAGTGACCCATGACAGTAACATCGTCAAAGAGCCAGTCCTGAGGTACGCCAATGGAATCGATATAGGCAATGGAGGTCATATATTCCTGCACAGTCTTGTAGGTGTTGTAAACCTCGCCACCGTCGGAATTGATGTACCAGCCGGAGTAGGCCATGAATTCATTGCGGACACCGCCGGACTGGATGCCGTCAGCAAAGTGACCCACATATTTTTCCAGAGGGTCGTACTTTTCGCAGGTATCCAGCGGTATTGCTCCAGCGCTGGCCGCTTCACAGCCCCAAACCTGCAGCT
Organism: Faecousia sp.; assembly: GCA_045654265.1. Classification (GTDB taxonomy): domain Bacteria; phylum Bacillota; class Clostridia; order Oscillospirales; family Oscillospiraceae; genus Faecousia. The sequence goes on along the minus strand of JAZONA010000069.1, from coordinate 7,511 downwards.
CGTCAGACAGCAAATACACGTTCACCGGGAAGCTGATCTTCACATACCGGGCGTTGAAGTTTAAATTTTTAGCGGAATACCAACTATGCCGGAAGGCAGTGCCGGAGATATTGGCATCATTGGGATCCGCATCCGCCTGATAGTTCCACACGTCCGCCGCCTGATAGAAGTTTTCACCGTCCTGGGACAGATAAAATGTTACATTGGTGGGCATATAGAAGCCCAAACTTTCCTGCGCACCGAAGTGCATCCGGATGCCGGTAATGTTGCGCAAAGCACCCAAATCCAGCGTAATGATCCGGGAATCGTTGCGGTAAATCTGCAGGTACTTGCTCATGATGGTGCCGGAGCTGTTCCATGCCTGAGATGCCCAGTTGGAAGGATAGGTAACTGCCGAAGCATTGACGATGGTACCATCCGTAAGACGGGATGCGGAGGCATTTTCCACCTCGGTGACCGTATAGCGGGTGCCGTTGGGCTTGGTAGTTCCGGTGGACTCGTAGCCGGTACCGCCGCCGGTGACCTGATAGGTGTAGTTGGCAGCACTGGCCATTTTACCCAAGGACAGATTGGTAACGACCTTCTTTGCACCGTAGGCCTGAATTTCCTGCAGACCGATGAGGCCCAGGCTGTTGGTATTGAAAGTGACCTTCACATACCGGGCATCCACAGCGTCGAACAGTGCGGTGAAGGTGTAGATGGTGGGAGCCTGGTCGTTGGGGTTACGGGGGTCGGAAATGGAGGTCTGGGTAGCGGCGGATTTGGCGACGGTGCCCACCTGGGTCCACTTGTAGCCATCCACCGACACGAAATATTTCACCCCATCCGGCGCATCCACGCCCCAGGCGGTACGGCTATAGAAATAGGTGCTGATACGGCCGATGGTGCTCATGGTGCCAATGTCCATATTGAACACATACTCGCCGGGAAGAACGGAGGATTTCAGGCCAATGTTGGGATTTCCGTTGTTGACCCACCAATTTGGGGAATTGCCAATGCCATCCGTAAGAACACTGAGACCGGATTTTACTGCGGCGGATCCCCAATTGGCATCGGTGCCAACCTCAGTACCGTGGCCAAAATAGGTGATGGTCGCCCCTTTGGAAATCAACTCCATGGGAATGTCAGCCCCCTGAACCGGTGCGCCGAAACTGCACAAAACGACCAAAATCGCCAGCGCCAACAATCCACTGACCATGCGTTTCATAGGATTTCCTCCTTATATATTTTATCATAGAGTTATTATAGCATAATGTCCCAGATATGCAAGCACTGGAATTTTTTACTTCCGGCAATTGCATTTTGCGGTCCGTTTTGGTATGATAAGCAAAAAACAAGGCAAAGTTTTGTCGGAAAGGCAAGTCATGAAAAACGATGGTCAATCCGCCTATATGCGGCGCAGGAAGTACCGTGCAGGCATTTCCCTGACCCTGGTGATCATACTGGCCCTGCTTGTAACGCTGCTGGTATGTCGGTGGCTTCGTTCCTTTTCTCAGGAGGGGTTCCGGGAATACCTTCGCAGCTTTGGCCCATGGGGTTGGCTGGTGCTTTTGGGGTTGCAATTTTTGCAGGTCTTTGTGGCGCTGATCCCCGGCGAGCTGCTGGAAACTGCCGCAGGATTTGCCTACGGCCCGGTTTGGGGTACGTTGCTTTGCTATGTGGGTGTTGCGGCTGCATCGGCAGCGGTATTTTTGCTGGTGAAGCGTTTTGGTGTGAAGCTGGTGGAGGTTTTTTTCTCCCGGGAGAAGATCACCGAGCTGCGGTTTCTCAACACAGAGCGCAAGCGGGATGGGCTGGTCTTTCTGCTGTTTTTCATCCCCGGCACGCCCAAAGATCTGCTGACCTATTTCGTTGCTCTGACGGATATGCCCTTGGGGAAATTTCTGATTCTCACCCTCATCGCCCGCATTCCCTCGGTACTGTCATCTACTGTAGGCGGTCACCTGCTGGGCACGGAAAAATACTGGGCAGCAGTGATTTTGTACGGTGTCACCGGTATTCTCAGCCTAACCGGAATTGTGATCTACAACCGTATCATAAAACACAAATCCCATGTATAAACAAAAGCGTACTGCGATTGCAGTGCGCTTATTTTATTCTACCAACCGCCGGCATGCAGCGGCCAGCGCCTGCAGGGTACTGCATGGCACCATGGTGCAAAGGGTGGAAAAAGCCTGCACACTTCGGATTCTCTGCCAATGCTGCTGGGGAATGGGATTCAGCCACAGCACCCGACCGGAGAGGCGTTTTGCCTCCTGCAAGGCCGCCAAGGCACGGGGCTGGTCGATGGTTTTGGTGTCGGAAAGAATCAAAAGCGTGGTGGCATCGCTGAGGGTGCCCTGCTTGACGCAAAGCCCCATGAGCGCCGAGCCCAAATCAGTTCCCTTGCCGTAAATGCCGCAATTGCGCACATATTCCCGAAAAAGATCCATGTTTTGCAGGCTAAACCGGTCAGCCTCGAACATTTCTTCCGAAAACAGAAACACTCTGGCATTGTCAGAAACCGCATTCAGCGACTGGATAAACCGCAGTGCAAACTCGGAAAACTGCATCATGGAGCCGGACACATCGCACAGCAGCACCAGATTCTTTCTCCTGCGGCCTTTGCGCTTGTACTTCAACGTGTACAGGCTACCGCCGGTTTCCAGACCTTTACGGATAGTGCGGCGGAAGTCCAGCTTTTGGCTGTGGCTGCCCTTGCGCCGCTTGGCGGTGAGCTCGCCATTGATCTGCCTGGAAATGGTTTGAATGATCTGAATAGCCTTGGGCAGCTCATGGTCGGCAAACTGAGAAATATCCCGAAACATCAGTCCCAGTTCCGGGTCTGCCGCCTCGGCACCCACTGCCGCATCCTCCAAAAGCATCTGCTGTTCCAGCAAGGTTTTGGCAAAAACAGAGCGGATGAAATTGCTATACAGCTCCGGATTTCGCTCGGCGCTGTCCCGGTACTTGTCCATAAACCGGCGCAGCTTCTGCCGTGCCTCCTCCGGCATGGCGGCGTAGGTTTCCAGCTGGCTTTCATCCAGATTCACCGACTCCAACTCCTGCTGGGCTTCCTCCATGGCCTGCTCCTGCTGGGCTCGCTTTTCAGCGTACTCCTTGGCCTGCTTGCGCATTTCCTCCTCGGTGATGAAAAATCCCTCAAAGACCCGGTCAAACCGAAGCTGTTCTTCCCGGGATTTTGCATAGACGGTGCGAAGCGCTGTTTTTACCTGAGAGCGATCCTCGAAGCCCAAATCTGCCAAAATCAGCGCCGCATCGGCGGTTTCCATAGGGCCAATATTGAAGCCTTCCAGCCGCAAAAGCCGGGAAAATGCCAGTAATTTCTCTAAAATTACACCGGAATCATCCATGGTGATGGCCTCCGCAGTGGCCGCAGTGGTGGCTTACATCCAGATGCTCCAATGCCTGCAGATCCTCGCTGTTTTTCAGCACGAAGCCGGCAGTCTGCCGCAGAGCATCGGGGGTCAGCTCCCGGATGCCCAAAGCATCCAGCGCCGCTGCCCAATCCAGGGTTTCGGCGATGGAGGGCTTCTTCAAAATCGCCTCGGCGGAGCGGAGTTTCTGCACTGCCAGGGCAACCTGCACCCGCAGCCGGTCGTCCACATGGGGCAATTTGGCTCGCAAAATTGCCAGTTCCTTATCCATATCCGGGTACTCGATGTACAAATATGCGCAACGGCGGCGCAGCGCTTCAGACAGAGGTCTTGCCCGGTTGGAAGTCAGCACCACGAAGGGCACAGACTTTGCACGAATCGTGCCAACCTCCGGGATGGATACCTGCCGGTCAGACAGCAGTTCCAGCAAAAATGCCTCAAATTCCTCATCAGCCTTGTCGATCTCATCGATCAGCAACACCACCGGCTTTTCCGACCGGATAGACTTCAGCAGCGGCCGCTCCAAAAGGTACTCGTCGCTGAAAAGATCCCCCGGCTGGCGATCCTCGCCCATGCCGATCTGAATGGCCAGAAGCTGCTTCTGGTAATTCCACTCGTACAGCGCCTTGCTTTCGTCCAGACCCTCATAGCATTGCAGGCGCACCAAATCCCGATCCAGCGCGGCTGCCATGACCTTGGCGATCTCGGTCTTACCAACGCCGGCGGCACCCTCAATGAGCAAAGGCCGCTCCAGCTGCAGCGAAACCGCCAGCACCGTAGCCAGGGTGTCATCGTAAATGTAGCCTGCCTCGTCCATTTTCTTCTTCAAAAGTTCCAGTTTCATAAACATCGCCTCCTTTTGCCTAAGTATAGCGGAAAAACGCCGTTTTTTCAACTTGTTTTTGTTCGTTGCCCTTGATTTCTGCTGGAAAATATTATATACTTTTTGTATAGTTTTTAATGTTGATGTGTTTTAAAATTATGCACTTTGACAGTACAAAGGAGGTCAAACCATGAAAAAATCCATCCGCATCATCAGTTTCTTACTGGCACTTTGCATGTGCGCAGCCCTGATGCCACAGCTTGCCCCCAAGGCCAACGCTTTGACTCTTGGCTACACCCCCTCCTCTGCCTACAAATCCAGCAAATATTACACCGCCTTGCTGGATGTAAAGCTCACCGGCAACCAGGCACAGGACATCATTAACGTGGCTCTGTCCCAAGCCGGCTACTGCGAAGGCAGCTACACCGGAGACACCGGCGGTGCCTACGACAGCAGCTTCCTTAATTATGTGGAATACAACCACTGGTATCACAATTACGTCAACAGCAACATGCCTGTAGGCGGCTCTTATGCCCACTGGTGCGCCACCTTCGTATCCTGGTGCGCCGAGCAGGCCGGTGTTCCCACCTCTGTACTCCAGCGCTCCACCGGTGCCGGTCACAGTGGCGGATATTTCAACGTATACTTCTACGCCGGCGGCTCCACGCTTGCCTCCAGCGCTGACAACAACTACCACTTCTCTGGCTACAACTACAATCCCAAAATGGGTGACCTGTTCTTCACCCGTGACTGGGGTCATGTGGGTCTTGTGGTTTCCTCCGACGGTACATATGTTACCACCATTGAGGGCAACACCAACGATGGCGGCAGTGCCGACGGCTATGGCGTTTTCAAGCGCACCCGGAAGATTTCCAATCTGTACTTCGGCGTACCCAAGTACCAAAACAACGCGCCTGCAGACTACACCGACACCTGCACCTATTATCCTTCCCACTGCCAGCTCACTGTGACCAAGGACACCCCCATCAACACCAAGCCCCGGAGCGTCAACGAAGCGGACAATTCCACCACTCTCTTCCGGGCTCAGCCCGGGCAGACCTACACCGCCACCGCTTTGTACCAAAATACCTTCGGCAATTACTGGTACCGCATCGAAACAGATTACGATGAGTATGCCTATATCTTCGCCGGGGATGCCAATTTGGTAAAGCACCTCACCTCCGACATCACCATTGCTGACTATGCCGTACCCAACGGGCATTTGCAGGGCGACTCCTTTGGTTTGGACGGCACCATTTCCTCCAAATACAACCGGCTCTCCGCCGTGGCTTGTAATGTTTACGAGGAATTCGGTCTGAAGGGTACCGTCAAGGCCTCCTATTCCGACCCCGTCAGCACCAATGAATATGTTCTGTGGCACAGCAATGTGGATTACGGCATTCCCTTCGGCTCCCTGACCTGCGGCAATTATACCTACGAAATTTCCGCAGATTACATCAGCTACTATGCCCCCACCAGCACCACCATTGCCTCCCAAACCGGCACAATTTCTCTGCTGCAGGAATATTTCGTGGTGATTCCCGCCACGGTCAATCAGTCCACCTGCACCCACAGCAACACCACCATCAATTTCGGCGGCAACGGCTGCACCCAGCCGGGCAAAAGAATCGACGCTTGCTCCATCTGCGGTTTGGTGACTAAGACGGAGGTTTCTGTGGTAGGCCACAGTTTCGGTGCCTGGATCACCGTAGGCAGCACCAAGAGCCGCACCTGCAGCGTTTGCGGCTATGTGGAAACCGAAATCATCCCCTCCACCCACGATCACGACTATCAGCTGACCTTCAAAGAGGCCACCTGCGTAAGCTATGCGGTATGCGAATATACCTGCACTCTGTGTGGCGACAGCTACAAGCTGTCCACCCAGGACATGATGAACCTTTGGCTGGACACCATCCCGGAGGGCATGGATCCCAGTCTGTTCACTGCCAAGACCCAGTACCGCTATGCCGACAGCGAAACCCTCACTTCTTTTGAGGCAAATCTGGCTGGCTACACAATTAAGTCCACCCGTTGGGTGGAGGCAAGCTCCAAGAGCGTGGTATACGTCAAGGAATGGTCTAAGGGCTTCTCCGAGTACACCTATTTCTACCCCATCTATCACAAGATCGACGAAACCGTAACCGATTCCGAAACCGAAACCACCAAAACTGTTGTCAATTCCGACAATCTGGTGGGCTATCTGTACCACCATTGGTGCTATGGTGAAGCATGCAGCCAGACCTATAAAAATGCAAACTACATCATGCACGCCTACTATTCCACCACACCCCCCAGCAGCAGTCCTATCTATGATCCCTCTGACGGCAGCTACTATTTTTACCACAGCGCCTGCTCCGGCTGTCCCTGGTGGTGGCCCACCGAGGTTTATGAGCAGAAATCCACTACCTATAACAAGGAATACACTTATGAGCGCTTCGGCGAGTTTTCCCAGTGGAGCGACACGCCGGTATCCGCCAGCGATAATCGCAAGGTGGAAACCAGAACCCTCTATCAGCTGAAAACCGGTGAATTGGGCGACCACAGCTACACTTCCACAACCACCCAGCCCACCTGCACGGTCCCCGGCGGCACCACCTACACCTGCGTCCACTGCGGTGACAGCTATACCGATTCTGTCGATGCCACCGGTCACAGCTACGTTTCCCAGGTCACAGAGCCCACTTGTATCACACAGGGCTTCACCACCTACACCTGCTCTGCCTGCGGTCACAGCTACATCGATAACAACGTTTCTGCCAACGGTCACGATTGGCAAAATGGTCTCTGCGGCACCTGCGGCATCACATGCGACCACAACTATGTTGACGGTTTGTGTGATGTCTGCGGCATGGCAGAGCCGGTGAAGGATTACTATCTCTTCGGCTGGATCAACAACGCCGACTACGGTTGCGAAAGCGACTACGCCAATATGGGTCAGTACAAATTTGTAAACGGCAAGTTGACCGTGACATTTGAATACGACAGCTATGTCGGCGTCAAGACCGCCAACAATCAGGCCTGGTATTTGACCGACGGCTGGCTGGGCTACGATGTCACCAGCGCTACGCTGTATCCTGCAGATTCCATTGAAGCTGACGATAAATTGTTCGTTCCCGGAGGCAGAGAGATCACCTTCACCCTTACCGTCAACGCGGATAACACCCTGACCCTCAGCTATGAGGCCGCCCAGAAGGCACCCACCCTGACCTTGCAGTATCCCACCCTTGCGCTGGAAGATGAGGTCATCATGAGCGTCTACTTTGACATGGATCAGCAAATGGATCTGAGCAAGGTCGGTCTGCTCACTTGGG
>JAZONA010000068.1:0-3183 GCA_045654265.1 Faecousia sp. | reverse complement strand
TAAATGCCGGGGGTATTACTTGTTTTGGGAGTTTAAATATGCTATACCATACGGATGGTTTCGCTCGCCATTGGTGGATATAACAAAAAAGCACTTGCAATACTTTGGGGGAGGACGGATTCGCTTTTCTGCGGAAAAGCCACGGCCGGGCAAACAGTCCACTGGACTGTTTGCTTGGACCGGCCTTTCGAATCCGTCCTCAAAACAAAAAGTACAACACCGGAAGGTGTTGGACTTTTTGTGGTGGGGGAGGACGGATTCGAACCATCGAAGCGATACGCAGCAGATTTACAGTCTGTCCCCTTTGGCCACTCGGGAACTCCCCCATATGAAGTTGTCTGTTCTTTGAGTCTGTATGGAGCCGGTAGACGGACTTGAACCCCCGACCTACTGATTACAAATCAGTTGCTCTACCGACTGAGCTATACCGGCGGCTCAAACAGAACACGCTTATTATAGCACGGGATATGAAAATGTCAAGCACTTTTTTATCTTTTTTACAAAAAATATATTGCATATTTTCGGGGTGTATTTTTCGGTTGTTTGCCTTTGAAATATATGATATACTGAAGAAAAAGAGGAGGATAGATATGGCGGTGAAGACGGACTTTCAATTTTTTCACAGATCATGTCCGGAGGTGGCACGGGATTTGGTGGGAAAAGTTTTGGCTCACCGGCTGCCGGACGGGAAGATTCTCCGACTGCGGATATCGGAAACGGAATGCTACTGCGGCGAAGATGACACCGCCTGCCATGCGCACAAGGGCCGCACCCAACGGACGGAAGTGATGTACATGGAAGCGGGTACGGTTTATGTTTATTTGTGCTATGGCATGCACTGGATGCTGAACATCGTCACCGGAGAGGTGGATGCGCCGGAGGCGGTTTTAATTCGCGCCTGCGTGGAGGCTCCAGGCCCGGGAAAGCTGACAAAGGCCCTGGGCATTACCGGGAACTTAAACCGGGGAAGCATCCTCGGCAACGAACTCTGGATCGAAGATGACGGCTTTGTTTGCGATATCGTAACGGACAAGCGGGTGGGCATTGGCTATGCCAGCCAGGAAGATCAAAACAAACTCTGGAGATTCAAAATGAAATAAATTAACCGCCCTGTATGAACAGGGCGGTTTCGTTGTTGATAGAAAAATAAAACAGTTAGACAAATTGGAATTTGGCGGCGAGTCGCCGCTGACAATTCGTGCTCGGTGCAGTGCATTTCTTTACTGCCCTTCGCCGCTCGGTATCGTTACTGCAGAACAGTTAGATAAATTGGAATTTACCTATCTCTTTTTGTAAATAATCAACTCTGGATTTTCTCCGTTTTCTTCGTAAGTGCAAACGAGCAAAAAATCCATATTAGCGGCAATACCGAAACAACGGTCGCCACCGAATTCACATTCAAGCTGACTGCCGAGATAGGTAGCGTTATCATCAAGAAATTTTATGCTCTGACCGTTCGGGAGTCGGTATTCCAAATTGATAAAACTGCGTGACAACACATTAAGGTTTTCTACCTTGGGTAAGCCCTCAATATGAAGCAAGGTGTTAAATTCGTGTATAAGCTGTTGCTTAAACTCTTCAAATTTTTCCTTTCCACCGAGCGCTCTGTATTTCTCAAAAAAGTCAAGGGTATATTCACCGTCTGCATAGCACCATTTGCAGTATTCCTCGTTAAAAGCGCCATCTTTTTCGTGGCTGACATTACTGTCATCAATGGGCATACCACAACATTCACAAACAAGCTGCCTTGGTGAACCAAGGAGCGTATTGATTGAAACATCAAATAGTTTTGAGAGTAACTTTAACGTTTCGGTATTTGGAACGGTTTCTCCTGTCTCCCAGCGAGAAACTGCCTGACGGGTTACGAACACTCTTTCTGCAAGTTCTTCTTGCGACATTCCTTTTTTTGTTCTAAGTTCGAGAATAATATCTTTTGTTTTCATAGAATCACCACCTCGATATCATTATAATGCGAGATGTTCATGTTCACAAGCAACTCGTCGTTGCTATCAGTTCGACATATTCAAGTTTATCTAACTGGCTATATACTATCACAACTTCGCCCCAAAAACAAGAAAATGCCCGACAGGTGTGGCCTGCCGGGCATTGCTGTTTTGATTAGATCTCGATATCCATCTTGGCGATGACGGCAGCGCAGCGGGGGCACAGACCCTCAGCGTTGGCAGCCAGGGAGTGCATCCAGCAGCGGGGGCACTTCTCGCCCTTGGCTTCGGAAACACCGATGGTCAGATCGGAGAAGTTGACACCGTTGCCAACCTCAGCGCCTTCCTCGGCTGCTGCCCAGTCCACAGCGGACACGATGCAGATTTCAGCCAGGTTCAGACCCTCGCAGGCGGCTTTCAGAGCCTCGTTGGCGGTTTCCAGAGTCACATGAGCTTCCAGGGCCTTACCGATACGCTTGTCGGCGCGGGCCTTCTGCAGAATGCCGTTAACGTCCTGGCGCAGCTTCATGACGGTTGCCCACTTGTTCATAGCAGCCTCATCCAGCTTGTATGCATCGAAGTTTTCGGGCATCTGGTTCAGCAGAACGTTACGGGCATCGTCTTCTGCACGGTGGGGCATTGCCTGCCAGATCTCATCGCAGGTGAAGGCCAGGATGGGAGCGAACAGCTTTGCCATGGCATCCAGGATCAGGAACAGCGCGGTCTGAGCGGAGCGGCGGCGCAGGCCATCCTTCTCCTCGCAGTACAGACGATCCTTCAGAATATCCAGGTAGAAGGAGGACAACTCGACCACGCAGAAGTCGTTCATGGCATGGGTAACCACGTGGAACTCGTAGTTATCGAAGGACTTGCGAACCAGCTTCACCAGCTCATCCAGCTTGGTCAGAGCCCACTTGTCCAGCTCTTCCATCTGGTCAGCGGGAACCAGATTGTTGGGATCGAACTCAGCCAGGTTACCCAGGCAGTAACGGGCGGTGTTGCGGAACTTCAGGTAGTTCTGAGCGATCTGCTTGAAGATCTCCTTGGAGCAGCGGACGTCTGCATGGTAGTCAGAAGATGCTGCCCACAGACGGACGATGTCAGCACCAAAGTCCTTGATGAGGTCAGCGGGATCAACACCGTTGCCCAGGGACTTGTGCATGGCGCGGCCCTGGCCGTCCACGACCCAGCCGTGGGTCAGAACCTGCTTGAAGGGAGCACCCTGGTCCAGGGCACCGAC
>JAZONA010000067.1:0-23861 GCA_045654265.1 Faecousia sp. | reverse complement strand
ATGGGCATGACCGCTATCTTCGTGGTTCTGGCTGTTGCTTGCTGCGGCGTTGTTGCTCTGGTTTGCACCAAGAAGAAGTTCTTCTAATTCTTCTATAACCAATTAACAAGAGTGGGTTCGCCCACTCTTGTTTTTTGCGTTTATGGGAAATGACTGTTTATCGCAATGATATACTTCTTTGGTCGTGCGTCGGTAATCATATAAACAATCATTTATCTTAGCAAAAATATAAGTGGCACTGTGTTACAGTGCCACTTTTTCAATAGATACTACTGTTAATACTTTTTCTTCTACGGTAAAGCGAATATCAGATCCTGCAAAGGTTAGGCCATACACCCGTCCGGGTTTGCGCTGGTAGGACGGCCGGGGATCGTGGGACAACACGCCGATAGCGGCATCTCTTTTATCCTCGGGCAGTTGCGACAGTAAGGTTTGGGGAAAGTCTACGTCCAAAAGGAAATCCTCCGCCGTATCCGTAAAGCCGCCCAATGCATCCGGGTGGCTGTCGGAGTAGGGAATATAGGGCTTGATGTCAAAAATGGGCGTGCCATCCATCAAGTCAGCACCGGCTACATGGATCACAGTACCGTCGTTGGGAGTCTGCTCGATACCTAACAGCTTTACGCAGGATAAACCTAAATTGTTAGGACGGAATGGAGAACGGGTGGCGAACACACCCATTCTGGTGTTGCCCCCCAGACGGGGAGGGCGCACCGTGGGCGACCAATCCTGCCGAACCGCTTCGGAAAATTGCCAAATGATCCACAGATGGGAAAATCCCTCGATACCTCGCAGGGTATCCGGATTGCGAAATTCCGGCTCAAAAACAATGCTGGAGCGAAGCTCCGATACCAATCCGCTTTGCCGGGGAATGCCGAATTTTGTAGGGAAGTCGCTGTGCATATAGGCTATGGGGCGAATGGTTATCTCCATATCAACCCCTCACTTTCCGCAGACAGAAGGTCACGGCGAAAATAACAGCCATGATCAGGGAAATGGCCGCACCGGCGGAGGCTCCCAGATAGTAAGAAACGACTAGTCCTGCAACGCCAGCCACAAGGGCGAAAGCAACGGAGAAAAGGTGATACTGCCGCAGATTCCGTGCCACATTCCGGGCAGATGCCGCAGGCAAAACCAGCAGGGAGTTGAGGATCAGAAGTCCAACAGAGGAGATGGACAGAGTGACCACAACGGCGATGGCGGTGGTGAACAAGGTCTGGCTGAAGCCTACCGGGATGCCCCGGGAGGAGGCCAACTCCGGGTGGATGGCGGTAAGAGCCATTCGGTTGGAATACAGCACCCAGAACACCAAAACTCCCACCAAAACCAGTGCCAGCATACCAATTTCCGCCGGGGTAATGGAAAGAATGTCACCGATCAGATATTTGTTATACTTTGTAAAACTGCCGCCGCCTAAGGTGGCGATGAAGATGCCCAGCGCCACGGCGGTACTGGAAAATACGCCGATGAGGGTATCCGCTGCCTGATTGCTCCGACTGCGGACAAAGGAGAACAGCAGTGCAAACAGCACCGAGAAAATGACAGCTACCCAAATCGGTGCGGCGATGCCGCAAATACAGCCGATGGCGATGCCGGTAAACGCCGAGTGACCCAGGGCATCGGAGAAAAAACTCATACGCCCGGTGACTACCATGGTGCTTAGAATGCCGAATAGCGGCGCCATCAGCAATATGGCCAGCAGGGCATTGCACATAAATTCCCACCGGAGCATTTCCAGTGGCAGAAGATCGCACAGACAATACCAAATACTCATGCCTTGGCACCTCCTCTGTGGAATACCTGATGGAAAGCATCGGAAGCAAGCACGTCCTTGGGCTTGCCTTGCACCAAAATGGTTTTGTCCATCAGGATAACCTGATCAGCGTACCGCTCTAAGGTGGTGAAATCATGGGTAGTCATGAGGATGGAGAGATCATAGGTTTTGCGGATCTCGTCCAGCATGTCCATCAGGGTGGTCATGCCCTCTACGTCAACGCCAGAGAGAGGCTCGTCCAAAATCAGAATATTGGGAAGCGGCTCCAGTGCCAACGCCAACAGTACTCTTTGCAGCTCGCCGCCGGATAGGGCGCCAACTCGCTTGTCGATGAGATCCTCACCGTGAACACGTTCCAGACATTCCAGAACCGTCTTGCGCATGGATTTGCCCAAGCCTAGAAATGCCGGGCGTTTGCTCATGCAGCAGGCGAACAGATCCGCAACGGAAACCGGGTCGCCGGGGTCGAAGTTTGGACTTTGAGGGACATAGCCGATCCGGGGACGGCGATCCCGCTGACCCGGTGCGGAGAAGGCGATAACGCCGTCGTAATCCCGCTGACCCAAAACCGCTTTCAAAAATGTACTTTTACCGGCTCCGTTGGGGCCAATCAAGGCCACCAGCTGGCCGCAGTGAACGTGCATATTGATGTCATGCAAAATCTGGTCGGAGCCGATTTTGATGGACATATTTTGCACACGCAGGCAGCAGGAATCGCCGCAGCCGCCGCCGTGGAAAAACAGTTTCATCCCAATGCCTCCTTAATGGTGTCGATGTTGTGATACATGGCTTCAAAATAACTGTCGCCGCCCATAGCCATGTCCAGGGCGAAGGAATTGATACCAGTTTCGGCGCAGATAATATCTGCGGCGGAAACACTGCCGTTGCACTCGGTAAATACCGCAGGCAGGTCGTGTTCCCGGACAATGCCAATCAGGTGCTTCAGCTCCTGGGCGGATGCTTCCCGACCGGACTCTTCCTCGATTGCGTGGAGAATGTGCAGATCGAATGCATCGGCAAAATAGGCGAAGCCATCGTGGAAGGTGACCAGATCTCTGCAGGAAATGTCCTGCAGTTGGGTTTCGCCGTAGGCTTGCAGGTCATCCAGCTTTGCCAAAAGGCCTTGCAGATTCGTTTCAAAGGTGTCCCGGTGCTGGGGATACTGCGCCGACAGACCGGCGCAGATGTTTCGGGCCATGATTTTAGCGTTGGCAGGGGAGAGCCAGATGTGGCTGTCCTGCTCGTGATGATGGTCGTGATCGTGTTCATGCTCCTCAGCACATTCCAGAGGTTCGATACGCAAGGAGCTGTCGATGGTGCCTTCCGGCAGGAGGTCTTCCATAAAATCTTCCAAGCCTGCGCCGGAAATAACCACGGTTTCTGCAGATTCCAGTGCCTTGACCTGAGATACGCTCAAGGCGTAATCGTGCAGGCAGGACACACTTTCATCCACAAGCCGAGTCACGGTGATGCCTGTGCCTTCGCATAGGATGCTGGTAAATTCGTAAACCGGCAGTGTTGTAGCCGCAATCTGCGCCGCAGGCGTGTGTGCGCAGGATGGTAACATGGCGACTAACAACAGTAGCGCCAGTAAGATGGATAGCTTCTTCATAATCGGGTCACCTTTTTGCATACTTCTGCACACTATTATATCATATATGTCAAGAAAAAAGAGCCTGCCGAAGCAGACTCTTTTGGGTATGTAGCGGATTAGTGGTTCTCCATCCAGTCGTTGACCTTGGTCTTAGCCAGACGCAGAATATCTTCAGTGGGGTAGGGAGAGTTTTCGCCGCCGCAGACATACAGGAAGTACAGGCCAGCGGGAGTCTGGTACAGGGACTCCTCATAACCGGCAGGATCGCCGTAGAAGCCACAGATGTACTTCTTGACCAGGGTAGCGGTCTCGGTGTCGTACTCCTTCTTGCAGATGATCTTCTTCATGTGGGACAACCTCCTTTCGGTAAGCTTTGTCTTTGCTATGGGCTATTATACATATTTTTTGCAATATTGCAAGGGGTTTTTGAGAAATTCACAAACATTTCATGGATATTTGTTTGATGAGGTGATAAAAGGTAAGAGAAACCACCTGTTTTGCTGTCAATATGCACAAATAAAACAGGGGAGTTTTGGATTGTGTAAAGAGAACCCCGCCATTTTGTGGAATCTCTTGCGGAAAAATACCATTTATGGTATGATTGCTTAGAAGGAGGGATGTTATGCGGGACATTCCCATGTTTGATACGGAATACGGTATCGCCAGTCTGGTGCTGAAGGAGATTCCCTATCAGCAGACGGCGTATATTACCATTCAGTCCTCCTGCGAGCCGGAGAAGCTGTTGGAGGAATGCATTGGCTTTTGCCGTGCCTGCGGTGCAGAGCGGATCTATGCCAGCGGGGATGCTTATTTGGAGAAGTATCCTCTGTATACGGCAATGTGGCAGATGCAATGTGCCGTGGAAAGCTTGCCGGATACAGATGCGGCGCTGTTTCCAGTGCAGGAGCAGACCCTGAGCCAGTGGATGGATATATACAATGGTAAGGTGAGGACGCTTCCAAACGGGGCCTGGATGAGCGCAGCCGAGGGAAAGAAGATGCTGCAAAAGGGTGACGGCTATTTTGTCCACAGAGCGGGGAAACTTCTGGGCATTGGCAGAGCCGCCGGTGAAGTGATCGACTGGGTTGCATCAGTGGAGTCGGGAGCTGGGGCGGATGTGGTAGCAGCGCTGAGCCATGCGCTGTCGGAATCCACAGCGGTGTTGACGGTTGCTTCGGAAAATCCTAAAGCATTGGAGCTGTATCGTCGCCTGGGTTTTGTACCGGTGCGGGAGATTAGCCGGTGGTTTGTGGTGTTCGAATAATATATTAGATGTCAAGAAAAAATACTTGACAACCTACGGGGGCTATGCTATAATGCCCAAGGACAAGGGGAATGCCTTGACAGAGGAGGTTCCTATGGACGCATTGGAAATGGCACTGCTGTACGATTACTATGGCGGTATGCTCACGGAAAAGCAGAGTGAATGCTTCGATATGCGCTACAATCAGGATCTTTCTCTGGGCGAAATCGCTGAGACCCTCGGCGTGAGCCGTCAGGCTGTCAACGACAACCTGACCCGGACGGAGTCGCTTCTGCGGCGGATGGAGGAAAACATCGGCTGCGTGCGCCGTCATTTGAAGAGCCGTGCTGCGGTGGAGCAGATTATGGAGGCTGCTGCCTCTCTGGAAGATGCCACTGACCCGGCCGTCGCGTCTGCGGCACAGCAGATTATGGCTGCCGCCCAGACATTAAAGGAGTAATTATGGCATTTGAAGGCTTAACTGAAAAAATTTCCGCTACCTTCAAAAAGCTCCGTGGCAAAGGCCGCCTGAAGGAGTCCGATGTCAAGGAGGCTATGCGTGAGATTCGCATGGCGTTGCTGGAAGCGGATGTTAGTTATAAGGTCGTTAAGGACTTTACCAAGTCCGTAACTGAGCGGTGCATTGGCACCGACGTGCTGGAGTCCTTGACCCCGGCGCAGATGATCGTGAAGATCGTCAACGAAGAGCTGACCAACCTGATGGGCAGCGAAGCAAAGCATATTCCCACCAATCCCAACGGCCCTACCGTTGTGATGCTGGTTGGTCTGCAGGGTGCAGGTAAGACTACCAACGGTTCCAAGTTGGCTGGCCTGATGAAGCGCCAGGGCAAGAACCCCTTGCTGGTGGCTTGCGACATTTATCGCCCCGCGGCTATCACCCAGCTGAAGGTCTGCGGTGAGAAGCTGGGCATTCCGGTGTTTGAACGTGGCACCCAGAATCCCGTAAATACCGCTAAAGAAGCAATCCTCTATGCCCGTCAGCACGGCCATGATATGGTGTTTTTGGATACCGCCGGCCGCCTGCACATCGATGAGGCGCTGATGGAAGAGCTGAAGAATATCAAGGCAACCGTCAAGCCTGATGAAATCATGCTGGTTGTGGATGCCATGACCGGTCAGGATGCAGTGAATGCCGCTCAGAGCTTTAACGAGTGGCTGGATATTGACTCTGTGATGCTGTCCAAACTGGACGGTGATGCCAGAGGCGGTGCGGCGCTGTCCGTTCGTGCCATCACCGGCAAGCCCATTAAGTTCGCTGGTATGGGCGAAAAGCTGGAGGACATTGAGCCCTTCCATCCGGATCGGATGGCTTCCAGAATTCTGGGCATGGGCGATGTGCTTTCCCTGCTTGAAAAGGCTGAAAAGGCATTCGATGCCAAGAAGGCTGCAGAGATGGAAGAAAAGCTGAAGAGCAACAAGTTCACTCTGCAGGACTACTATGATCAGCTGATCCAGCTGAAATCCATGGGTTCCATGGAGGAGCTGCTGGCTCAGATGCCCGGTGGCATGAATATGAAGGGCGTTAAAGTGGACGAAAAAGCCATGGTTCGCACCGAGGCGATCATTCTGTCCATGACTCCTAAGGAACGGGAAAACCCCAGCATCATCGGTGCCAGCCGCAAGAAGCGTATCGCCGCCGGTGCAGGTGTCCGTGTTGAGGAAGTAAATAAGCTGCTCAAATCCTTCGAGCAGATGCGCCAGTTGATCCGCCAGTTCTCCGGTCCCGGTGCCGGCAGAAAAATGAAGCGGATGAAGGGACTGGGCGGTTTCGGCGGAGGCTTCCCCGGAATGTAATTTGGTTCGCTGAAAGCAATTCGCTTTGCGATATAGAAATGAATTATTTATGGAGGTGAATTCCACATGGTTAAGATCAGACTGAGAAGAATGGGCGCTAAGAAGGCTCCTTTCTACCGTATTGTTGTTGCTGACTCCCGTTCTCCCCGTGACGGCCGTTGCATCGAAGAGATCGGCACTTACAACCCCCTGACCGAGCCCGCTACCATCACTATCGATGCTGAGAAGGCTCAGAACTGGATCAAGAACGGCGCACAGCCCACCGATACCGTTCGCGGCCTGCTGAAGAAGGCTGGCGTACTGTAAGCCCCAAAGGAGTTATCACAATGAAAGAACTTTTGCTGTATATGGCAAAAAACCTGGTTGATAACCCCGACGCAGTCACTGTCACCGAAATCGATGATGAGGACGGCAAGGTGCTGGAGCTCCGTGTTGCGGAAGGCGACATGGGTAAGGTTATCGGCCGCCAGGGCCGGATCGCCAAGGAGATCCGTACCATCATTAAGACCGTTGCCCAGCGCACCGGCGAAAAGGTCACGGTTGAAATCGTGGATTAACGGCTTATGGGTGACGCTCGTGCGTCACGCATTTTTCGTTTTAAGTTGAAAATAGTGGGAAAACATTTTCCTTATCATAAGGAGGAAATATTATGAAACTCCAATTTGTTGAAGCAGGTGAGATTGTCACCACCCATGGCATCAAGGGCGAAGTGAAGGTTTTGCCCTGGCTGGATAGTCCCGAGGATCTGTGTGATTTTGACCGCTGCCGCATCGATGGTAAGGATTTCGTCATCGAAGCCTGCCGTGTGCAAAAGACCTGCGATCTGGTGAAGCTGAAGGGCATTGACACCATGGAAGCCGCTCAGGCTATGCGTGGAAAGACCATCGAGCTGTACCGGGAAGACATTGACGACGAGGTGATTTTCGCCGCTGAGCTGATCGGTGTGGACGTGTTCTGCGAGGGTAATGCCATCGGCAAGATCAAGGATGTGCTGGATTACCCCGGCAACAGCGTGTATGTGGTCAAGGGCGAGCATGAATACATGATCCCTGCGGTGAAGGAATACATCCTCATGACCGATGTGGATGGCAATCGCATGGAAGTGAAGCTGATCGAAGGGATGCGCACCGATGAGAATTGATATTCTGACGCTGTTCCCGGAAACTCTGGGGGATGTGCTGTCGGAGAGCATTCTTGGCAGAGCCCAGGAGCGTGGCTATATCCGCATTGAGGCTCATCAGATCCGGGATTATACCGCCAACAAGCAGAATCAGGTGGATGATTACCCCTACGGCGGCGGACGTGGTGCGGTGATGACCGCCGACCCCCTCTACCGGTGTTGGGAAGCGGTGTGCGATGAGGCTGCCGGCCCGGTGCATACTATTTATCTGTCCCCCTGCGGCCATACCTTTAAGCAAGCGGATGCTATTCGCCTGAGTAAGATGGAGAATCTGGTGCTGGTTTGCGGCCATTATGAGGGCATCGACCAGCGGTTCATCGACGAGTGCGTGGATGAGGAGATCAGTTTGGGCGATTTCGTTCTCACCGGCGGTGAGATCGCTGCCATGGCGGTGACGGATGCGGTGTGCCGTATGGTACCCGGCGTGCTGGCTGACCCGGAATGTTTTGAGGATGAAAGCCATTTTAACGGCCTTCTGGAATACCCTCAGTACACCCGTCCTGCTGTTTGGCACGGTCGGGCGATTCCGGAGATTTTGACCTCCGGAAACCATGAAAAGGTTCGCCAGTGGCGCAGAAAGCAAGCCCTCCGCCGTACCAAGGCACGTCGCCCGGATATGTATGAGAAGCTGGATTTAACCTCTAAGCAGGACAAAAAGCTGCTGAAAGAGATGGAAGAAGAGGACACCCACCTGTAAGGTGGGTGTTGCTTTTTTTCCAGGAAGGCAGTATGATAAATATAGGAGGTGCGAAAAATGGAACAATTGGAAATTTTGCGTCAATGGATAGCAGAAAGCAACAGAATTGTGTTTTTCGGTGGTGCCGGTGTTAGCACAGAGAGCGGAATCCCGGATTTTCGCGGTGTAGACGGACTGTATCGTCAGCAGTTTGAATATCCCCCGGAAAAGATCATTTCCCACAGCTTTTTTGAGCGGGATCCGGAATATTTCTTCCGCTTTTATCGGGAAAAAATGATGCCTATGGGGTATGAGCCCAACATTACTCACCGTGTTCTTGCCCGGTGGGAGCAGGAGGGGCGACTCAGTGCGGTGATCACCCAAAATATCGATGGCCTGCACCAAAAGGCCGGTGCGCAGACGGTTTTTGAGCTTCATGGCTCGGTACTGCAGAATTACTGCATCCGGTGTGGCAAGCGGCATAGTGCTGAATTTGTCCGGGATGCGGTGGGCGTGCCTCGGTGCGGCTGTGGCGGCATCGTCCGGCCGGATGTGGTGCTGTATGAGGAAGGGCTGAAGGATGAAACCATCAACGGTGCCATCAGCGCCATTATGGATGCGGATCTGCTCATCGTGGCAGGCACCAGCCTGACGGTGTATCCTGCTGCGGGACTGATCAATTACTATCAAGGTGACCGATTGGTGCTGATCAATCGGGATTCTACGCCCTTTGATCACCGGGCAGACCTGGTATTCCACCAGAGTTTGGGTGATATTTTCGGAGAATTGTAAAAGAAAAACGGGTATGCTTAGCATACCCGTTTGTTATTTCGTTTTGCCAGCAGATGAAGAATCAGCCGGACGATGGTGGAAACCAGCAGGATGGCGACAGCCATGACACCAGCTTCCGCTGCTGTGTGCATTCCCTTGGAAATGAACATGTCCATATTGCCCTGCACAGCGTAATTCATGGTGTAGTAGATGCCTGCACCGGGGAGCAGGGGGAAGATACCCACTGCCAAATAGCTGAGGGCAGGCGTCTTACGGACACGGGCCATGGTTTCCGAATAAGCTGCCGCTACGATTGTTCCAATCAGCATGGCAATGAGAATGCCGGAACCCAGATTCAGGGAAATGGCGTACATAATCCATGTAATGATACCGCCGATGGTGCAAAACAGCGAACTGACACCGTGGATATTGAACACAATACTGAAGCCAAAACAGCCGATCAGGCAGGCAATGCTTCCATAGATCAGACCCACATTTTCCACAGGGATGCTCACCGGCGGTGCCCAAATGGCTGCTGCCACGTTCCATGCCGCCGCAGTACCCAAGGCGATTGCCACAGCAATCAGCATCACCTGCACGATGCGGTTGGTACCAGAGTTAGTGTCACCAAAAATGATGTCCCGCATTGCGTTGGTAAACAGAAGTCCCGGCACCAGCAGCATCAGGGCACCAATGTTGACCATATCCGGATTGATGGGAACGCCCATGGCTGCTGCGGCGTAGGCTACAATGGCCATGGCAAAGGAGGCAGCAATGATGGTGAAAAACTGGTTGACCTTGAATTTGCCCATGAAAAGACTGATGATGCCGATGATCAGACCGCAAATTCCGCCGAACAGACCGTCCAGCAGATTGCCGCCAAAGACCATGCTGAAGCCAAAAGCTCCCAGAAAATGACCCAAAAGCTCCAGATAAATGGGGTATTTGCGGCAGCTCGCCTGGGTTTCGTTCAGCCATTGGAGTGCTTTTTCGGGATCGGGTTTCTTGCTGCAAATATCACGGCTCAGGTTTGAATATCGGGCCACAGCGTCCATATCGTTGCTGTGGAAGCCGATGCGACGCATCCGGGTGAGAATCTGACCGTCGTGGGTTTCGATGCTGACGGTGAGACAGTTAGGGATGGCAAAAACCTCGGACTGGATATCGTAGGCTTGCAGCACACGGCTGACGCTTTCCTCAACCCGGAAGGTTTCTGCGCCTGACATGGCCAGATGGTAGCCAAGGTCGGTGGCTAAATCAAGAAGGGTATTGTAATCCATAAAATCCCTCGTTTTGTGTTGTTCTGCGTTCAGTATATCATAAACCGGAAGAATTACAAGGGGTATCTTCCATGGAAAAAGGAGGCGCTATTGCGCCTCCTTGCTATTTTACTTACGGACAAACAGAACGCCCAGAGTGCCGGGGCCACAGTGGCAGGAAACGGTGCAGCCGGCCTTGGTTTCGTAAACAGTTTCAAAGGCGGGGCACTGAGCCACAGCCTGCATGACTGCGCTGTAGCACTTGTCATCCACGGGAGTGCAGGTGACAAACAGAATCTCACGGGTCAGGTCGTCACGGCCATCCAGACGGTCCTTGACATAGCTGGCAAGGCACTTGTCATAGCTGCCGCGGTACTTCTTCACCACGGACATCTTGCCATTTTTCACCTCGATGCAGGGCTTCAGGTTCAGCAGGTTGGCACCCAGAGCAGCGGCAGAGGAGCAACGGCCACCCTTGACCATGTAGTCCAGGCGGTTCAGCAGGAAGCTGGCTTCCACATGGGTGGCGAATTCACGGAGGGCATCAGCCAGTGCATCCAGATCGGTGGCATCCTTAGCCAGACGAGCGGCTTCCAGAACAACCAGACCCTGACCGGTGGACAGGTTCATGGAGTCGATGACACGGACGTTGGGGAAATCCTCAGCGGCGATGCAGGCATTCTGATAGCAGCTGGAGAAGCCGGAGCCGATGTTGATGTGGATGATGCCGTCGTAATCATTGGCATACTTGGCGAACCACTCCTCATACTCGCCAACGCTGTTGGCAGAGGTGGAGCACAGATTGCCGCCGTTGGCAACATGCTCAAAAATCACATCGGGGGTGATGTTAACGGTATCCTTGAATTCCTGGTCGTTCTTGATAACGGTCAGGGGGACGATGGCAATGTCATTGGCCTTTACCAGTTCGGGGGACAGGTCGCAGGTGCTGTCGGAGAGAATTTTGATCTTCATAACAATTTCCTTTCTGATCTGTATGATTTAGTTCGTATGAGGCAGAGGGTCCTTGCCAACCATAAAGCAGTTCGGCTCCACAGACTGGGTGCGCAGATAGCTGCTGCCCCAGTCACGCATGGCGACCAGCAGCGGCATCAGGCTTTTGCCTAAATCGGTGAGGGAATACTCTACCTTCGGGGGAACGATGGGGAAAACCTCCCGGTGGATCAGCTCACTGGCTTCCAACTCACGAAGTTGCTGTGTTAGGGTTTTGGGCGTGACACCGCTGATCTGATTTCGAAGTTGGGAAAACCGCAACTTTCCATCCGCAAGGTGCCACAGGATCAGGGCCTTATACTTGCCACCGATGAGATCCAGCGTGGCTTCCACGGGACAATGCTCGTTGTGCAGCATGAATACCTCCTTAGTATCCTAAAGGGTAGTATGGTACCAAAAAGTGCATACTTGCTTTTTTGGCACAAACTGCTATGATAGTATCATAAAGATACTACGTTGTCAACTGGCTTGATTTTCCGGAGGTTTTTATGAAATTGAAATTTGATGTGACCGGTATGACCTGCGCCGCCTGCTCGGCACGGGTAGAAAAGGTTACCTCTGCCATTGATGGGGTGGAGCAGGTGGAAGTGAATTTGCTGGCTGGCTCCATGACTGTGGAGGCAGATGAAAGTAAGATCACCGTTATTGAAGAAGCGGTGAAGAACGCCGGATATGGTGCAACTCTGGCTGGTCAAAAGAAGAAAGAAGTGCCGAAAAATGACGATCTGCGAAAAATGAAGGCTCGGATCATCAGCAGTGCCGCATTTTTGGTGGTGCTGATGTATTTCACCATGGGACATATGGTGGGACTTCCCATGCCCGGATGGTACCATGGTCGGGAAAATGCCATTACCGCCGCTCTTTTGCAACTGTTTTTGACGTTGCCGGTGGTGCTCATCAATCACAGCTATTATACCCGGGGCTTTAAGGCGCTGTGGCACCGCAGTCCCAATATGGATTCGCTGATTGCGGTGGGTTCCGGTGCGTCGCTGGCGTACGGCGTGGCAGTACTGTTTTTGATGTCTTACGCCATGGGACATGGAGATTGGGCCAAGGTGGAGCGCTACATGGGCGATCTGTATTTTGAATCCGCTGCCATGATCGTCACCTTGGTGACTCTGGGAAAATTTCTGGAAACCCGTGCCAAGGGCAAAACCGGCGATGCTATCCGTCAGTTAATGGATTTGCGTCCTAAAATGGCGACTGTCCGCCGAGATGGGCAGGAAGTGCAGATTCCTGTGGAGCAGGTAAAAGTGGGCGATGTGGTCATTGTCCGAAGTGGCGGTAGTATTCCCGTGGATGGCATTGTTATCAGCGGACGGGGTTCTGTGGATCAAAGCGCTCTCACCGGCGAAAGTGTACCAGTGGAAATGAGTGTGGGAGATTCCGTCGCTACTGCTACCATCAACACATCGGGTTATCTGGAAATCCGGGCGGAAAAAGTGGGGGAGGATACCACCCTTGCCCAAATTATCCGCATGGTGGAGGATGCCGGCGGCTCCAAGGCTCCCATTGCACGGCTGGCGGATAAGATCGCCGGGGTGTTTGTGCCGGTGGTGATGAGCATTGCGGCGGTGGTGTTCGCAGCTTGGATGATTGGGGGGGAAGGGGTAGAGTTTTCTCTAACCTCCGCCATTGCGGTGCTGGTAATCTCTTGCCCTTGTGCGCTGGGACTTGCAACTCCGGTGGCCATCATGGTGGGTACCGGCAGAGGTGCCCGTATGGGTGTTCTGTTCAAAAATGCGGCGGCGCTGGAACGGCTGCATAGCATTGATACGGTGGTACTGGACAAAACCGGCACTTTGACCACCGGAAAACCGGCGGTTACAGATATTCTCTCCGAAAATCCTGAAGAATTGCTTCGTATTGCAGCTTCCCTGGAAGCCCCCTCGGAGCATCCCTTCGCCAAGGCAATATTGGCGAAAGTGGGGGACAAAATCTATCCCAAGGCGGAGAATTTTGAAACCCTTCCCGGCTTGGGGGTATCTGCTATGGTGGACGGTAAGCGCTGTTACGGTGGTAACGCACGCCTGATGGGAGGAGTGGGGATTCAGATTCCGGAATATCCGCAATTAGCATCTCAGGGGAAAACACCCTTGTACTTTGCGTGTGAGGGGAAATATCTGGGTGCCATAGCGGCGGCGGACGTATTGAAAGAGGATTCTGTGGCGGCAGTTGCGGATATGACCAAGTTGGGACTTGACGTGGTGATGCTTACCGGCGATAATAGAAGCACCGCAGAAGCTATCGCAAACACCGCCGGAATTCGGCAGGTGATTGCGGATGTTTTGCCCGGTGACAAGGCCGGTGCCATCAAGGCTCTGCAGCAGCAAGGCAAGCATGTGCTGATGGTGGGCGATGGGATCAACGATGCCCCGGCATTGGTGACAGCCGATGTGGGCATGGCCATCGGAGCCGGTACGGACATTGCTATGGATTCTGCAGATGTGGTTCTGATGACCGGTTCTCTTACCGGCGTTGCCGGCGCGGTGGCGCTGAGTAAGGCCACCATGCGCAATATCAAGCAGAATCTGTTTTGGGCGTTCTTTTACAATGCCCTTTGTATCCCCATTGCCGCCGGTGCGCTGTATCCGGTGTTCGGCTGGCAGCTTAGCCCCATGCTGGGCGCTGCGGCCATGAGCATCAGCTCTGTGTTCGTGGTGAGCAATGCTCTGCGCTTGCGGCTGTTTAAAGTGAAAAAGCCGACTCATCAGGAGCCGGAAATTAAGGAGGAAATCTCTATGGAAATTGTGATTTACGTCAATGGTATGATGTGCCCCCATTGCAAGGCGATGGTGGAGAAGGTGTGCAAGGCGGTGCCTGGTACTGCCGATGCGGTGGTTGACCTGCAGGCGAAGAATGTGACCGTCACCGGCAATGGTGATGTGGCTGCCCTGAAGCAGGCCATTACCGACGCCGGTTACGAAGTGGTCGGCTGATTTATGCACAAGGATTTTTATTATCCCTCTCGGGGGGCCGGGCAGATCCATGGATGCTGTTGGCTCCCGGAGGGAGATCCGATTGCTGTGGTACAGATCGTCCATGGCATCACGGAATACGCTCTGCGCTACGATGAATTTGCACGGTATCTGAACGGCCTGGGCTATCTTGTGGTTGCGCAGGATCACATGGGTCACGGCGGTTCTGTGGAGGATGGTTTGTTTGGGTATTTCTATGGCGGCTGGTCAGCTGCTGTGGCGGATACCTATGAATTGCTTTTGCAGACCCGGAAACAATATCCGGCTCTGCCATACATTTTGATTGGTCATTCCATGGGATCGTTTATTGTGCGGACGATTCTTTGCGATCACCCTGACAGCGGTATTGCCGGGGCGGTTCTTACCGGATCCGGTTGGTTCCCCAGGGGTCTTATGACTATTGGCGTAGCTTACGCCAGTCTGCTTCCCCCGAAAAAGCCCAGTGCTTTGATTATACATGCGGCGTTTGGTACTGGCAATCGCAGAATCAAGCACCCGAAGAGCGCCTATGACTGGGTTTGCCGGGATGAGGCGGTGGCAAAAACTTTCGCTGAGGATCCGCTGTGTCATTTTGCGCCTACTGCCGGACTGATGAAAAATATGATGCAGGGTATCTTGTACATGGAGCGCAGGAAAAATCTGCGCCGCATGAAAAAGGATCTGCCGGTGCTGTTTCTTTCGGGCAATGCTGACCCGGTGGGACGTTACGGCAAGGGCGTGCTTCGCAGCGCAAAGGCTTTTCGCAGGGCAGGCATGAAGGATGTTACTGTGAAGCTGTATCCGGAATGCCGGCATGAAATTATCCACGAGCTGAACAAAAAAGAAATTTACGCAGAAGTGGAAAAATTTATTAAAGGTACGTTTTAATGGACATTTAGCATGATACAATGCAGTCACAAAAGAAAGAAAGGTGATTGCAATGTTTATGCGTTATGTGTTTGGCCATGTGCAGGTGTACGATCAGGAGGGGAAGTTCCTCTTCTCGGCGGACAACGAGCGTGAGGCCCGAAAGGAAATGATGGAGTATGAGGAATCTGAGGTTGGAAATCTGCTATGACGGCACCCGGTACCGGGGCTGGCAGCGGCTTCCCGGCGTGGATAATACCATCCAGGGAAAGCTGGAGCAGACACTCAGTCGCATCCTTGGGGAGCCCGTGGAGGTGTCCGGGAGCGGACGTACCGATGCCGGCGCCCATGCTCTGGGGCAAGTGGCAAATTTCCACTGCCACAGTCAAATGAGCCAGGAAGAGATTCTGCAAAATCTGCGGCGGTATTTACCGGAGGATATTGGCATATATTCCTGCAAGGAGGCATCGGAGCGGTTTCACGCCCGACTGAATGCTAAAACAAAAACCTATCGCTACCGCGTTTGGAACAGCGATGCGCCTTGCGTGTTTGACCGGCGGTTTGTGGCGGTGCTGCCCCAGAAGCTAAATGTGGCGGCAATGGAAAAAGCGGCGACGTATCTTCTGGGAGAACATGATTTTTCCGCATTTTGCGCCGTAAAATCCAAGAAAAAGTCCACGATCCGCCGGATCGATGCCATTTCCATCACCCGAGTAGGGGAGGAACTGCGCTTTGACGTTACCGGTAACGGATTTTTATACAACATGGTGCGCATCCTTGTGGGAACGCTGTTGGAAGTCGGCATGGGTCAGCGAACTGCGGACTCTATCCTGTCACTTTTTGGCGCTCCCCGGTCGGAGGCTGGTATGCTGATGCCGGCACAGGGCTTGTGCTTAATGGAGGTAACCTATTGAATATTCAGATTTTTGGAAAGAGTAAATGCTTTGATACGAAGAAAGCCGAGCGCTGGTTTAAGGAGCGCCGGGTGAAGTATCAGTCGGTGGATCTGCTGCGGTTTGGTCTGTCCGGTAAGGAGTTTGACAGTGTGCTGAGAGCGGTGGGGGGCATCGACAATCTCATTGACTGGAACAGCAAGTCCGACCAGGTGACACTGCTGAAATACATGGATGATAAGCGAGCTAAGGAGGACAAGGTTTTTGACGATCCTTCCCTGATGAAAACCCCCATCGTCCGCAACGGAAAGCAAGCCACCGTGGGCTACTGCCCGGAAATTTGGGCCACTTGGGAATAAAACGAAAGCGATTCCTCGGAAGAGGAGTCGCTTTTTTTGTGTTTTTTTGGATGTTTGGAAAGATTGCTCTTGCATGATGGCATGAATGGTGGTATGATAGGGAGGTACTATGACCGAAATTCTGGAGAGTTTGTACAGCTTGGTGTGGGGTGTTCCTGCGCTGGTGATGATTTTGGGTGTGGGATTGTATCTGAGCGTGCGTAGTGGATTTGCCCAGATTCGGTTGTTTCCTGCCGCCTGCCGGGATTTTGGAAAACGTCTTCGCCGCAGAAATGACGGTGCCGGCGTATCGCCCTTTCAGGCGCTGTGTACCGCTTTGGCGGCTACCGTGGGCACCGGAAATCTTGCCGGTGTCGCCGGAGCATTGGCCATCGGCGGCCCGGGGGCAATCTTTTGGATGTGGCTTTGCGGCATCCTTGGGATGGTCACAAAATTGGCGGAGGCGGTGCTGTCCGTCCGCTATCGGGTCAAGGAGGGAAAAGAGTTCCTTGGCGGCCCGATGTATATTATCCGCTATGGGATGGGCAAACGCTGGGCGTGGCTTGGCGGTGTGTACAGCTTTTTCGGCATTATTGCGGCCTTCGGGGTGGGGAATGCCACCCAGGTCAATGCGGTGATCACCGGTATCAATGACTGCTTGATGACCTTTGGGGTTGCTGCTGATCGTCAGCGGGATCTGATTATGGGAGCTGCGTTGGCTGCTGTGGTGCTGGTTCTGTTTTTGGGCGGAGCCGGTCGCATCGGTCGCACAGCGGAAACCTTGGTTCCTTTTGCTGCTGTTGCTTACCTGCTTTTAGGGCTTACTGTGCTGGTGTTGCGATATGAAGCTATCCCCAGCGCTTTTTCTGCCATTATACGGGGGGCATTTTCTCCCGAAGCGGTAACCGGCGGGGCTTTGGGGTCTTTTATGGGTACTTTGCGCTGTGGTGTGTCCCGGGGCGTTTTTACCAACGAAGCGGGTATGGGAACCGCAGGCATCGCCCATGGATCGGCGCAAGTGAAGCATCCGGTGGAGCAAGGGCTCATGGGGATCGTCGAGGTGTTTTTGGACACCATTTTGATATGCACCATGACTGCTCTGGTGATCCTTTGCAGCGGCGTACCGGTGCCTTTTGGCACGGATCCCGGTGTGATGCTTACCAATGACAGTTTTTCGGCTGTGTTGGGAGATTGGGTGCGGATCTTCATTGCCGCAGAATTGTGCTTATTTGCCTTCGCAACTGTTTTGGGCTGGGGGCTTTACGGCGCCCGCTGCGCCCAGTATTTATTCGGAAACAAGTCTTGGAAGGTCTTTGCAGTGCTTCAGGCAGTTACTGTGTTGCTATCTGCGGTGTTGCAAACCAAAACAGTCTGGCTGCTTTCCGAAATCGTCAATGGTCTTATGGCCATACCAAACCTGATCGCAATGGCGGCGCTGACCTCGGAATTCTGCCGTCTGCTCATAGATTATAAAAGAAATCCCGGCAGTTTAGCCGGTGGAGGTACGTTATGCAAATTTCCATCAACGCCAACCGCTGCGAACCCTCGCCCATGCGGAAATTCCACCCCTTTGCGGTGGAGGCGAAAAAGCAGGGTAAGAAAATCTACCATCTGAATATCGGTCAGCCCGATTTACCCACTCCTCAGGCATACTACGATGCGATCCACAAGTTCGATGCCAAGACGCTGGAGTATGAAGCATCTCCCGGTATGCCCCTGATGATCGAGGCTGTGCGTAAGTATTATAAGGAGCTGGGCGTGGAGCTGGATCCTAAGGACATTCTTATCACCACCGGCGGCAGCGGGGCACTGCTTCTGACCTGCCTGTCCATTTTGGATCCCTACACCGAGGTGATCATTCCTGAGCCTTACTATCCCAACTACACCACCTTTGTGCATGCAGCAGGCGGTGTTATCCGTGCGCTGCCCACCAATCCCTGGGAGGGCTACCGTTACGCAAAGCGGGAGCGGATCGAAAGCCTGATTACCAAGAACACCCGTGCCATCATGATCACCAACCCCGGGAATCCCACCGGTGTTGTGCTGGATCAGGAAGAGATGCGCATGATTGCCGATATCGCCAAGAAGCACGATCTGTTTTTGATCTGCGATGAGGTGTACCGGGAATTCTGTTACGACGATAAGTTCGGTGTGCCCACTATGGCACATTTCCGGGACATTGATGACAATTTGGTTATCATCGATTCCGTTTCCAAGCGGTTCTCCGCATGCGGTGCCCGTGTGGGCTGCGTGGTTACCCGGAATAAGGAGCTACAGGCAGCGCTGCTGAAGTTCTGCCAGTCCCGTTTGGCGGTGGCTACCATCGACCAGCTGGGTGCTGCTGCTCTGTATGACGTGGATCACGACTTCTTCCGTCAGTGTAAGGCAGAGTATCGCTGCCGCAGAGATACCGTGGTTGCCAAGCTGCGCCAGATCCCCGGTGTGGTGGTTGAGGAACCCATGGGTGCTTTCTATGTGATGGCAAGTCTGCCGGTGGACGATTCGGATAAGTTCCAGCAGTGGCTTTTGAAGGAATTTGACGACAACGGCGATACTGTCATGTTCGCTCCTGGCGCACCTTTCTATGAAACCCCCGGTAAGGGCATCAACGAGGTGCGAATTGCCTATGTGCTAAACCAACCAGATTTGGAACGGGCTATGGAAATTCTCGCAAAGGGTATTGCCAAGTATCAGCGTGAAGTGATGATGGTTCAAGAATAATGAAAATCGGGTCTGCTAATGCAGACCCGATTTTTACTCGTCAAGAATAATGCACTTGGTGGCCATGCGGCCGTCCTTTTTGGTGACCAGAATGTAGGATTTACAAACCTTAAATTCTTCAATGGGAAGGCCTTTTTTTAGATCTTCCAGATCAAAGTTGTATACATCCTGCAGGAACATGTCCGTCTTGGAACGCTGGACTCTTTGCCAGTTGCGCTCGTACTGTATCAACGACAGGACTTGCTTCTCCCGGGGATGCTTCAAGCTTTGGATAGTATTCCCGAATGCTTCGACTGGTTTTCGTACCAGGAACCAGAAAACTTCATCCATGGAAGTCTCCAGGATGGAACTGTTATTCCGGGCAAAATCCTTAAAGAAACGGATGTCATCCCCTTTGAAGAGTTGCCGCACATACCGAGCCGTTTTGGGGAAGATTTTGTAAAGTCCCTCCAAAAGCGTCAAATACTGAAATTCTCGGCGCAGAGGTGTTTCTAAATGGTAATAGAAGGGGAACAAAGCCTTGTTGTCTTTGATCATGTCCACTTCTTCGTCATAGCCGAATACCTCACGGCTGAGTACTTTGATAGAGGGATCGAAGACAAGATCGTCAAAATACTGGTTAGTCAGTTCGGTGGTGGGGTTGAACCGCAGGAAAGACATGGTTGCATCGACGATTCCCAGATCCAGCATATCAAACAGCAGATTCAATGTCTGCGCCAGATCCTCTTCGGTTTCCTCCGGGAAACCATACATGAAAAACAGACACACCATGATGCCGTTGTCCAGCAAATATTTGGTCATCTTACGCACGGTGTCCAGATTCAGATTCTTGTGCAGCAGTTTCTGCATCCGAGGGGAGCCGGTTTCCACGCCTAACTCAATCTGCCGCATGCCGGATTTTATCATCTTCTGAACCAATTCTTCAGAGAGACTGTCAATTCGGGCTGCACAGTTCCAAATGATATTCAGATCTTTTTCGATGATCAGGTCACATACCTCTGAAACCAACTGCCGATTACAGGTAAAGGCATCGTGAGAGAAACCAAAGGTGTAGATACCGTATTTGTTTTTGTAGTATTCCAGTTCTTCGACGATTCGCTCCTTGGACTTAAGCCGGTAAAGGCGACGCCAGAAATAGCTGGCAGAGCAGAAGCTGCAGTTGAAAGGACAACCACGACCTACATCAATGTTCATGAAGTAGCTGCCGTCATCCATGTTGGGGGAGCAGTCATCTACGGCGGTGAGCCGCTCATCCCAGTAGGGGAGGGTGTTCAGATCACATAGCGGAACTTCGATGTTGTTGAAGGTGGGCTTGCCATCCACCCGGTAGTGCAAACCTGGGATATTTTCGATGCCAACACAGTTTTCACGGAGAATGCAGTTGAAGAAGGGGACCACGGTCATTTCGCCTTCGCTGGTGCAGATGTAGTCGATGCAGTCCATGCTCGTCAGGGTTTCAGCCGCAGTAGCAGATGCCTGGGGGCCGCCCATGACGATGATCAGATCAGGCCGAAGCTTCTTTAGCTCGATAGCAATGCGCAACATCACATGGTAATTGGGCCACAGGGTAAGGAAAGATACCACCCGGGGTTCCATTTCCAAAATTTTGGGTACGATTCGATTGATGAAGGCAGGGTAATCCGCATCATTTCCTTCGATTTGACCGAATCGGAGAATATCGGTACTGAAGCCAGCATCCAAAAGCAAAGTTGCCAGCAGCATGGTACCGTTAACCTCTTGCTTCAAAAGACATTGTTTCGTCGCATTGACAAATAATACATCAAGCATAGAGCATTCTCCTCATAAGGATATATTTTTTGCATTATATCACGATTATAAGTTTTTTTCAATGATTCACAGAAAAAAAGAACCTGCTTCGGCAGGTTCTTTTTGCGAGAAAATGTTGGTACGAGCCGGTGCGCACAGGGCAAACCAAGCTCCGAGAGGATTAGTCCTGAGGCATTTCGTCAGGTGTGGCGTGTTCCAGAACGAAGGAGTTGGCCCAGAAGCCGGGCTTGATCCAAACCTTGGCATATGCGCGACGATTTTCCGGGGTCAAGGTCAACGTAAAATCATTGCACTTGCGGCTCATGCCGACGGCAACATGGAGATTATGTGCACCATACTTTACGGGGATATGTACAGTTTGCTTGTTGCCGATGAAGCCCATGGGCTCGCCATCAATATAGATGCCAAATCCACCGGCAATTCCATAGGGAGAACCCTTGCGATACAGAGAGATCATAGCATCACCGGGAATGTCCAGGGGAGCCTTGCACTTTTGACAGCATGCGCCGGGGGTGGTGTCCTGCACTTCGCCGCAGGAACATTTTGCACGAAGTTTCATAAAGAAAATACCTCCTCTTTTTTTGTTATTTTAGCATTTCCTATTGTTATCTGTCAAGGGGAAATGGCAAAAGAATCCCTCTTTACAAGCTGCGGAAAATAGGATATTATGTATAAGTACTATGAGAATGTTTGGTGCAAACTGGTAATAATGACGGGAGGCGGCACATTGGGAAAACTGGGTTTTCGAATAGGCGATGTGCTGGCAATCGCTTTGGTCATTACGCTGGCTGCGGCGGTGTTTATGTGCTTCTTGCCGGCGAGCAGGAATGAGCCGGGGGCTGTGGAAATTTATCAGGACGGTAAGCTGATCCGCACTTTATCACTAAATGAAGATGTGGAATTTTTGGTGGATGGGAAATATCACAACACCGTCACCATACGCGATGGTATGGTGGCGATCACCGAATCTGATTGCCCCGGCGAGGACTGCGTTGCCTGCGGATGGGCTTCCGACTCAGGTAAAAGTATTGTATGCTTGCCAAACGGTGTGGAAATTCGTGTGGTTGCGGTCAGCAGCGATGTGGATTTTGTAGTGGGGTGATGGGATGAAAAAAGCTAAAACCATTGCCTTGTGTGCGGTACTCATCGCTTTGGCGCTGGCTCTGTCTTATACGGAGCGGTTTATTCCCCTGCAACTAATGATTCCGCTTCCCGGTGTGAAGCTGGGGCTTGCCAATATCGTTACCCTTGTGGCTCTGTACATGCTGAAAAAGCGGTATGTGTATGTGATTTTGATTTTGCGGTGCCTGATGGGTGCTGTGTTTGGCGGCGGTATTACGGGGTTGTTGTTTTCTATGTGCGGCGGTGTTTTGGCGTTGTCAGTCATGGCACTTGCCAAGAAGACATCCTTCTTTTCCGTTTTTGGAGTCAGTATTTTGGGCGCTGCGGCCCACAATGTTGGGCAGATCGGTGCGGCGATGCTGTTGATGCGTTCTGTGTATGTGGCGGCGTATTTGCCGTATTTGCTGCTGGTGGGGATCGTCACCGGCCTGCTCACCGGATGCGCTTGCGCCGGTGTGCTGAAAGGACTTTCGTATACTTCCATTTCCGCTCCTACGGAAATGCAGAATTTTAGGAGGAAATAACCATGAAGAAACTCGTTGCTCTGATGGCTATGCTGTTAGCCGTGGCCATGCTGGTCGGCTGTGTCGGTACCACTGTTGTGGTCAATGACTGCACCTGCGACGGCAACCATGCCACCCAGCCCACCACACCCAATGTCCCCGTAGGGGAAGGCGCTGTAAAGACCGGCGTTTCCATTACCACCAGCGTCGCCGATTCCAAGGACGGCGAAATTAAGTACGACGTGACCATCGCTGCGGTTACAGTCAATGATGAGGGCGTCATCTGCGCCTGCACCATCGACAGCATTCCCGCCACTGTGAAGGTGGACGAAACCGGTAACATCACCAGCGATCTGACTGCTCCCGTTAAGACCAAGAACGAGCTGGGTGCCGATTACGGCATGGTAGCTTGGGGTGGTGCTATTGCTGAGTGGGATGCACAGGTGAAGGCTCTTTGCGACTTTGCTATCGGTAAGACCGTTTCTGAGCTGAAGAACGGTGCTATTGATGAAACCGGCAAGGCTCCTGAGGGTTCTGACCTGGCTTCTTCTGCCACCATTTATCTGGGCGGTTTTGTGAGCGCCATTGAGGCCGCTGCCGCCAATGCTAAGCATCTGGGCGCCCAGAATGGCGATAAGCTGACCATCGCCACGATCAACAAGATCAGCACCAGTACCTCTGCCACCGCTGAGGCCGACGGCCTTGCTCAGCTGGATGCCGATATTGCTGTCGTCACCCAGAAGGATGGTAAGATCACTTCTTGCATCATCGATTCTGTGCAGGCTAAGATCGGTTTCAATGCCACTGGCAAGATTACCGCTGACCTGACTGCTCCTATCAAGACCAAGAACGAGTTGGGTGCCGATTACGGTATGGTAGCTTGGGGTGGTGCCATTGCCGAGTGGAACGAGCAGGCTGCCTCTTTTGCTGCATACGTCACCGGTAAGACCGCAGCTGAGGTTGCCGGTATTGCCATCACCGAAAGCACAAAGCCCGCTGACGGCAGCGATCTGGCCAGCTCTGTGACCATCGCCATCGGCGGTTTCCAGGCTCTGATCGCCAAGGCTCTGGCTTGATGAAGCGAATTTTACCGATTTTTCTGGCGTTGTGCCTGCTGTGCGGCTGTACCCCCAAGGGAAAAGTCGCCGGTAAGCAGTACACGGCAACCTTCCTGACCCTTTTCGATACGGTGACCACCATCGTGGGCACCGCCCAGTCGGAGGAGACATTCCGGGCAGAAGCCCAGAAGATTCACGATGAATTGGAAGTTTACCATCAGCTTTTTGACATCTACAACGATTATGAAGGCGTCGTCAACCTGAAAGCGGTGAACGACAGCGCCGGCGGTG
>JAZONA010000066.1:0-31341 GCA_045654265.1 Faecousia sp. | reverse complement strand
CCGCCCAGTCGGAGGAGACATTCCGGGCAGAAGCCCAGAAGATTCACGATGAATTGGAAGTTTACCATCAGCTTTTTGACATCTACAACGATTATGAAGGCGTCGTCAACCTGAAAGCGGTGAACGACAGCGCCGGCGGTGCGCCGGTAAAGGTGGATCCGGCGATTATCCGGCTTCTTTCCGACTGTAAGACTTACTATGATCTGACTGACGGAAAGGCCAACGTGGCAATGGGTAGTGTCCTGAAGCTGTGGCACGATGCCCGTGCCGACGGCATCCGGGATCCCCGGGAGGCGAAACTTCCCGATGCGGATGCCCTGAAGCAGGCTGCCGAGCATACGGATATTGCCTGTGTCATTCTGGACGAAGTGGCTTCTACGGCGCAGATCACCGATCCGGCACTTCGTTTGGATGTGGGTGCCATTGCCAAGGGCTGGGCTACTCAACGGGTTGCGGAAAATGCGCCTTCTGGAATGCTCATCAGCGTTGGCGGTAATGTCTGCGCCACGGGGCCCAAAACAGAGGATGGTACCCCTTGGGTCATTGGTATTCAAGACCCGAAGGATAGCTCCCAGAATTGCCATACGCTGTTTGTGACTTCCGGTTGCGTGGTCACCAGCGGTGATTATCAGCGAAGCTATATTGTTGACGGCAAGCCATATCACCACATCATTGACCCCACTACCCGGATGCCCGGTACGCTGTGGCGGTCGGTGTCGGTGGTTTGTGAGGACTCCGCTTTGGCGGACGCTCTGTCCACAGCGCTGTTTTTGATGCCGCTGGAGGAGGGCAGAGCCCTTGCTCAGAAATGTGGCGCGAACATACTGTGGATCAACAGCGCCGGGGAGGAATTCATGACCCCCGGATTTGAAGAAATTTTACGAACTTAAGAGGTGAAAACACGATGAAACACCTATTTTTTGGCGGTATTCACCCCAAATACAATAAGGAAATGTCCACGGGCATTACCGAGTTCCGCACTGCCACACCTGCCCAGGTAGTGATCCCCATGCAGCAGCACATCGGTGCGCCCTGCGTGCCTATGGTGGCTGTGGGCGATACGGTGAAGCGTGGACAGAAGATCGGTGACGGCGAGGGTCTTTGCGTGCCGGTGCATGCATCGGTTTCCGGTAAGGTCGTTGCTGTGGAGCCCCGTCCCCATACCAGCGGCCGTGACGTGATGGCCGTTGTTATTGAAAACGATTTTTCCGATGATTCCGTGACCTTGGAACTGCCCAAGACCAACGATGAAATCCTCCACACCATCCGTGAGGCAGGTATCGTGGGTATGGGCGGTGCGGCGTTCCCCGGTAATGTGAAGGCTCTGTCTGCCATGGGGCAGGTGGATACCCTCATTGCCAACGCCTGCGAGTGTGAGCCTTATATTACCGCTGACGACAGCCTCCTGCGTACCAATCCGGAGCAGGTGCTGGAGGGTATGATGATTCTGGAGGGCATCCTGAATCCTAAGCAGGTGGTGCTGGCGGTGGAGGATAACAAGGTGCAGGCCATCGAAAAGCTTCATGCCTTGTCCCCCAAATTCCCCAAGATCAACATCCGCATCCTGCCCACCCGTTACCCTCAGGGTGCAGAAAAGCAGCTTTGCCAGTCTATCACCGGCAGAGAAGTGCTGCCCGGCAAGTTGCCGGTGAGTGTGGGCTGTGCTGTTTTCAACGTGTCCACTTTTGCGGCCATTTATCGGGCTGTGAAGCTGGGCATGCCCCTGACCCAGAGAATCGTCACCGTGTCCGGTGAGGCTGTGGCTCAGCCCCAGAACTTTATCGTTCCCATCGGTACGCCGTTTAAGGAACTGGTGGAAGCTGCCGGCGGTCTGAATGAAAAGACGGAACGGGTCATCAGCGGCGGCCCCATGATGGGCTTCGCCCAGAGCGACCTGAGCGTGCCAGTGATCAAGGCTACCAACTCCATTCTGTGCCTGCTGAAGGACAAGAATGGCGCAGCCGAGAATCCGGTGTGTCTGCGTTGCGGCAAGTGCGTGGGCGTGTGTCCTATGCGCCTGCAACCGCTGTACATGTACCGCTTCGTCAATGCCAAGCGGCTGGATGAGCTGCAGCGGCTGAACCTGATGGATTGCATGGAGTGCGGTAGCTGCTCCTTCACCTGCCCGGGCAAGCTGCCCCTGGTGGAAAAGTTCCGTGAGGGCAAGAAAATGTTAAGGGAGGCTAGTGCAAAATGAAATTGACGGTTGCTTCCTCTCCCCATATTCGGGGTAATTTCCGCACCAGCCGCATCATGCTGGATGTGGTGCTAGCGCTGCTGCCGGCGTTGGGCGTTGGAGTGTGGGTGCTGGGCTTCCGGGCGCTGTTGGTGGCGCTGGTATGCGTGGCCTCTGCTGTTGCTGCAGAATTTTTGTACGGTCTTGTGACCCGTGGCCGCAATACGATTATCGATTGCTCCGCTATGGTCACCGGCTTGCTTTTAGCCATGACTCTGCCTCATACTGTGCCTCTGTGGCTGGCGGCTGTAGGTAGTGTGTTTGCCATCGTGCTGACCAAGGCGCTGTGCGGCGGCTTGGGTCAGAATATTTTCAATCCTGCCTTGGCGGCAAGAGCTTTCTTGATGCTGATTTTCCCTCTGGCGCTGACTCGCTATGAGGTGGTGGATGCGGTTTCTTCCGCAACTCCCATGCACCATATGGCGATGCATGGTCTGCCGGATGAGAGCCTGCTGGATGTGTTCTTGGGCAATGGCTCTGGCTCTATCGGCGAGCTGTCCGCTTTGGCGCTGTTGCTGGGCGGTGCGTATTTGATTGTTCGCAAAGTAATCTCCATCCGCATTCCTGCGGCTTATTTGGGCACAGTTGCGGTGCTGACTCTGATTTTCTTCAAGACCGATGCACCGCTACAGTGGATGCTGTATCAGGTGATGGGCGGCGGTTTGATGTTGGGTGCTATCTTCATGGCTACCGACTATGCCACTTCTCCGGCAACTCCCATGGGACAGTGGATCTTCGGTGCTGGCTGTGGTGTGCTGACGGTGATCTTCCGTTACTTCGGTATTTTCCCCGAGGGTGTCACCTATGCCATTTTGCTGATGAACGCACTGGTCTGGTTTATTGATCGC
Source organism: Faecousia sp. (assembly GCA_045654265.1). Lineage (GTDB taxonomy): Bacteria > Bacillota > Clostridia > Oscillospirales > Oscillospiraceae > Faecousia. The sequence continues at coordinate 28,257 of JAZONA010000066.1, read as the reverse complement.
ATCACCGCTCCCCGTCGCTTCGGCACCAAAAAGGGAGGTGCGCAGGCATGAAAAAACTGATTATTATTCCTGCTATCGCCATTGTTTTGGCGGCGGCGGTGCTGTTTGGACTGGCTTTCGGTCTGAAAAATGTGGCTGAGAAGAATGCTCAGGAGCAGTATAACAAGCAATTGCTCACCCTGCTTCCCGGTAGTGAAAGCTTTGCCGAGGAAGCATATACCGGCGAGGATGCCAATATCCGCAAGGTGTACAAGGCAGAAAACGGCTACGTTATCGAAACTGCAGTGCAGGGCTATGTGGATGAGATCGTGATGCTTGTGGGTGTCAGCAATGAGGGTAGCGTCACCGGTCTTGTGATCCGGGATATGCACGAAACCCCCGGTGTGGGCACCAAGGCGCTGAAGGATTGGGAATTCCTTGCCCAGTTCCTGAAGACTGAGGGGGATGCCCAGATCGGCACCAATGTGGACGGCATCAGCGGTGCAACGGTGACTTCCAAGGCGGTTGCCAAAAGCGTCAATTCCGCTGTGGCCTTTGTCACCGGTGCCGACGCAGATTCCGGCGCAACCGGTTAAGGAGGTAGTATGATGAAAGATAGAAGATATTTTCTCAATACTGCCCTGGCGGCTGTGGTAGCCATTGCGCTGGGCGCCTGCACGGTGGTTCGTGCTTTTGCACCTGCTGTGATTTTGCCGAAGCTGGATATTCCCAGTATGGTACTGCTTTCGCTGGTGGCTCTGCTGATTGACCATTACTTTGCCCCCGGAGCAAAGCGAAATTACATCTTTATTCCGATTTTTGCATTGCTGACCTTCGGTGTGCTTCCTCTGGTAGTACGGTATGTGGGTCTTCGGGAGGCTCTTCCTCTGGCAATTATCGGCTGTGTGGTGTTCACCGCTACCACATGGATCTTCAGTTTCATGCAGGATCGGCTGGCTACCGGCCCGGTTGCCCGACTGGCACCCATTCTCAGTGCTTTCGGACTATATCTGGCATCCCAGTGCTTTGCCGGTATTGGACTGTAAATCAAAATCCCCAACTCCTTGGAGTTGGGGATTTTCTTATATCAAGTGCAGGATGAGTTCTGTGAGAAATACTGTTGCACAGCTTGCTAAGGCAACGGTTAGCAGGCTCCGTTTCCACAGTGCCAGCACCACAGCTACCGCCAGACCCAGTGCGCCGCTAAGGACGTTGTCGGTGGTGTAAAGGATCGCGGGGAATGTCATGGCTGTGAGGCAGGCCACCGGTACATAGTGCAGGAAAGAGCGAATAAAACGACTTTTAATGGGTTTTCGCAGGAGAACCAGTGGCAATGCACGGATCAAGTAGGTGGTTACCGCCATCACCAGAATGTAAATGCAAACTTTCATTGTGCCACCTCCTCATCGGGGATGGGGAACAGCACAGCGCAAATGGCCGCCGCCGCAACGGTGCAAATGACGATTGCTAAACCTGCGGAAACCTGATTCAGCCCCGGCACCCAGTAGAACAGACAGCTAAACACCAATGCCAGCACAAGGCACACAAGCATGGGCTTTTCTTCACGGGCCTGGGGGATCACAATAGCGATGAACATTCCATACAGCATGGCACCCAGAGAAAGCCGCACCATGGGCGGAAGCAGAGAACCTGCCACAGCCCCTGCGGCGGTTCCGCAAGTCCAGCCTAATGCGGAAATAGCACCTGCGCCAACAAAATAGCTGGTGGAAAGCTTACTTCCACGAGCCATGCCCAGGGCGAACACCTCATCCGTATTGAAAAATGCGGCGATGAGCCGCTTTCCGATACCCACTTTTTCACCAAAACGAGGGCCGAGAGCCAAACTCATGAGAGCATAGCGGCTGTTGATCACAAGCTGGGTCAAAATTAGCTCCAGAATCAGCGCACCTGCGGTGATGACCGTCAAACCGGCAAACTGACCGGCGCTGGTGAGATTGGAGGCGGAGATCAGCACCGCTTGCCACAGCTTCAGCCCTTGGGAAATGGCCATGGCACCAAAGCCAAAGCTGACAGAAAAATATCCAAGACATACCGGCACTCCATCCCGGACTCCGGCACGAAATTCTTTGATAGACACGGGTTTCACTTTCCTTTACATAGTAACGACCTCCATTTTACGCCATTTTTCCCGATCCGTCAACAGAAAAGACGCACCGCTTAGGCGGTGCGTCTGAATCTTACAGATGTTCAATGGCATTGCGAATGCGGTCGCAGGTGCGGACATAGCCCAGAATCTGCATAACGGTGTACAGATCGGGAGAATTGGTCTTGCCGGTGACCGCCAAACGAATGAAGGTGGAAACGTCGGCCACAGTGCCGGGGAAGGCGGTGGGGTCTGCTTTGTATGCCTTCATGTCGGTGGTGAAACCAATCTCCTCGGTGATGGCCTTGACCTTGTCAAACCACACGCCGGAATCATCGTTGATGTCGAACTTGTCCAGGAAGCGGTTCAGCACATCGATGATGACAGCTTTGTCAAACTTGGCATCGAACACCGGGTTTTCTAGATATTCGTCGTAGAAGAAACCCATGTAGGGCTTGGCTTCCTTCCAGGTAGCCAGATCCTTACGAGGCTTCTTGCCACCACGGCCGATGGACAGAATGGCGGTGGCGAAGATGGGACCAGCCTCCAGCTTTGCGGCAAAGCTGGGGCCAAATTCCTTGGCCCACTCGGTGAGCAGGGAGTAGACCTTGGGAGCATCCATCTTGGCAATCTCGTTCTTGGAAACGTCCGTCAGCTTGGCGTAGTCGAAAAGGTTGCCGGCAGGATTCAGCTTCTTGGGGCTGAACTTGAAGGTGGTGGGATCGGCGGTGGGGTTGGCTCTGCGCCAGTCTTCGTAATTGGAGTTCAGCAGAGTCATGATATACTCATAAACCGCCTCCACGGGGAAACCTTCAGCCTTGTAGAAGGTCAGTGCCAGCTCAGGATCCTTGCGCTTACTGAGCTTGCGCTTGGAGGTGCCGTCCATCTTCATCAGAGGGCCGATGTGGACGTACTTGGGCAGCTTAAAGCCCAGAGCCTTGAAAAGCTGGATGTGGAAGGGCAGGGTGGGCAGCCACTCGTCGCCACGAACCACATGGGTGGTGCGCATCAGGTGATCGTCCACGGCGTGAGCAAAGTGGTAGGTGGGGATACCGTCGGACTTTAGCAGGACGTGATCCACGTTATTTTCGGTGATGGTCAGCTTGCCCTTCACCAGATCGTCGAATTTAAACTGATTCTCGATAGAGCCGGTGGAGCGGAAGCGGAGAACCCAAGGATTGCCAGCATCCAGCTGTGCCTGAATGTCCTCAATGCTGCGGTCACGCCACATGGCGTATGCGCCGTAATAACCGGTGGTTTCCTTGGCGGCCTCCTGCTTTTCACGCATGGCAGACAGCTCTTCTTCGGTGCAGAAGCAGGGGTATGCCATGCCCTCGGACACCAGCTTCTTGGCGTAGACATGGTAAATGGCGGCACGCTGGCGCTGACGATAGGGACCGTAAATGCCGTTGTCGCCGTCGATAGTGGCGCCTTCGTCGAAGTGGATACCGTAGTGCTTCAGGGTGTCGATGAGAACCTCCACAGCACCGGGGACCTCGCGCTTGGCATCGGTGTCCTCGACTCGCAGGAACAGAACGCCGTCACTCAGGTGCGCCATCCGCTCGGCGGTCAGACCCTGCACCAGATTGCCCAAATGGACAAAACCGGTGGGGGAGGGAGCCATACGGGTGACGACGGCACCCTCGGGAAGCTGGCGCAGGGGGAAGCGCTCCTCCAGAGTATCAGGGGTATCGGTTACGTTGGGGAAAAGCAATTGAGCAAGGGCTTGATAGTCCATAGTGATTACCTCGTTTTTAGAATTTTGATAATACTATACCATCGGTTGGGAATAAAGTCAATTTTTCGTTGCGTTTTAATTTGGAATGTGTTATGATGTGGGCATTGAATGTGTAAATGAATGTATACACCTTGGAGGGGGGCATGACCCCGCCCTACGTAGCTTTGCAATACATACAATCATTTACCGAGCAAATGGAAAGAGGCGTTATTATGGAAGAAATCGTTGCAAAAAAGAGAATGTTATCCGGCATCAAGCCCTCCGGTGATCTGACCCTGGGCAGCTATCTGGGTGCCGTTAAGAATTGGGCAGAGCGTGCTGACCAGTATGACTGCTTCTATTTTATGGCTGACCTGCATGCCATTACCGTTCGTCAGAATCCTGCAGATCTGCGTCGCCGTACCTTGGAGCAGCTGGCGCAGTACATTGCCTGCGGTCTGGATCCTGAGAAGAATACCCTGTTCATCCAGAGTCATGTGCATCAGCATGCGGAGTTGGGTTGGATCCTGGATTGCTACTCTATGTTCGGTGAGCTGAGCCGCATGACCCAGTTCAAGGACAAGTCTGCAAAGAACGCAGACAACATCAATGCCGGTCTATTTACCTATCCCAGCCTGATGGCCGGCGATATTCTGCTGTATCAGCCGGATCTGGTGCCCGTGGGCGAGGATCAGAAGCAGCACGTGGAGCTGACCCATGTGATCGCCCGCCGTTTCAACGGCATTTATGGCGATGTGTTCAAGATTCCCGAACCTTTTATTCCCAAGGTGGGCGCTCGTGTCATGAGCCTGACCAATCCTCTGGCTAAGATGTCCAAGTCCGAGAATGAGGACACCGGCCGTGTGCTGCTGATGGATCCTCCTGAGGTGGTCATGAAGCAGTTCAAACGTGCCATCACCGACTCTGACACCGAGAACTGCGTCCGCTACGACAAGGAGAATAAGCCCGGTGTTGCCAACCTGATGACCATTTACTCTGCTGTTACCGGCAAGACCTATGAGGAAATCGAGAACGAGTTCATCGGCTGCGGCTACGGCAAGTTCAAGCCTGTGGTTGGCGAGGCGGTGGTGGAGCATCTGCGCCCCATCCGTGAGGAGTCTATGCGGCTGATGAAGGACAAGGCATACCTGGAGTCTGTCTACCGTGACGGCGCTCAGAAGGCAAGCTATGTGGCCGAAAAGACCCTGCGCAAGGTCTATAAGAAGGTTGGCTTTGTGGCGAAGTAAATAGCAATAGGGCTGATGCCGTTGGCATCAGCCCTATGTGTTTAGAAGAATGCTTTCATTAGTATTTCATTGATGTTTTCGTAAGCATTTGTGGGGTCGTCTGTGGGGATAAAGTAATATTGCTGCGTGGTGTTGCCGCTGTCCTGGAAGGAGTAGATGCACACGAGCACCTCGTGTTTGCGGTCATCCAGCAAAACTTGGTACTTAACGAGCTCCATTTTGCTCATATCAAGATCATCCGGGAGTATGTGCTTGGTGATATACAATGAACGAATGCCGTTATTTACATCACCTGTGCTTCCACCTGCATGATCATCCTGGGTGATGGTTTCTGCCCCGGTTAAAGTCACATCAAAGAAGTAAGCTTTATCACGATTTGTTGTGGAACCTTGCTTTGCTGTTCCGTTGAGAGATAATGTAGCTTTGCCTATCATTTCGCCATCCGTGCTGAGCAGATATCCGTCAGCTTCGTATTCAATATGCGTGAAGGTGAATAAACGATGGATACCGGGAGAGAAGAACCAAATTAGAATACCGCCAATGATGAACACGAAAACCAGGAGAGCGCAAAGGAGAATGATTATAACTTTTTTAGATTTCATTGATAACACCTCCATCTAAGAATGTTATGGATGCGTATAAGGCACATCTGCATAATAGATGCTGTTCATCAACGTGAAGGGAATTTTGTGGATTAAATAATACTGATCAAGTTCGGTATACCCTAATTTGTAGTTCCAAAAATTTTGTGAGGCAATTGCGCGTATGGCGTAATTATCAAACCCGTAAGATGTAATTGTATCCGCATATTCTACAGATTCGTAATAAGGTACTAGATTTTCACTGACGCGTGGAATGTTGATCTTAACTGCACATTTTACTTCTGTACCTGCATAGCCAAGGATTTGGTTTCCTGTATCGACGGCACCACTGGCTTTAATAAATGCGAACTTCATAGTTGAGATTAAAATAATGTCAAAGGAGTACGCTGCGTTATCGAGTGTAGATGTTGGCGTTAACCCTTCTTGATATGCCATTAATATATCGTAGAGCGTGAGTCCGGCGGAAAAAACGCTACCAACGGCGGGGGCATATATGGAACCGGCAGAAACAATAATGTCTGGTGCAGCAACATATAAGGCGTTAGTCAATCCTACTTGCCAACCGGTATACTCTTTGACAATGCCAGGAATGTAGTCGTACAATGGGCTGTTGGTGGCTTGGGGATTTGCCATTTGGCCCGTGATGATTTGAACTTCATATTCCTTCCCATTGTATACATTGATAAGGCGTTGACTGTACCAGGTGGTTCCTGGTGTGGATACGGGGGTGTAACGAGGCTGATTTTCACTTGAAAGGTTGTTGAACAGGTGCGCAACATCGCTGGAGGTGATTTTTTCAACACCAAGTTGGTGCAGTCTTTCGTCGATTGCTTCTATGGCACTTTGACCATCCTCGTGGTCTAGGAGGTATGTAGCACGCAACTGGAAAAGTGCGTCGGTGTCTGTTTCAGCATAAATTGCGGCGTATGGGTTGAGGTCGCTGACAGTAGCGTCAGCTGCACAAACACGAAATGCAAAGCATGAGAAGGTGATTGTAAAAATCAGTAAGACGGATAACAGCTTTTTTATTGTGAATACCTCTTTAAAAATTGTTTGAATTGTTAGTTCCTTCCCTAGATAAATTATACCATTTAATGGGAAAATATCAATTGCAAATACACACAAATTTTCGCAATTAGGTTTGTGTATTTTGCTGTTGAAAAAAATGAGCCTACTGACTCAATACACAGTAGGCTCAAAGTTATTGTGTGTCTGCGGCTTTGGCGTAGTCCGGGACAGCGAAGCCACGGATGATGGGATCATCTTGCTTCAGGATACGGTAGCTGACATCTGCGTCCTTATTACCTTCGATGACCTTGATATGGCCTTCGTAGGTGCCGATGACGATACCCACATGGTCTGCCCATTTGGTGCAATCGCCGCTGCCTTCGTTGTCCATGCGGTAGTAGATGATATCGCCGGGGAGGGGGAGATAAGCGTCGTCCTCCACCCAACTGTCCAGTTCCTTAAAAAGCTCGATTTGCTGCTCGCAGCTGCATTCCGTAGGAATAATTTCTGTCAATCCGGCTTTGATGGCGACAGCGCTGACAAACGTAGCGCACCACTGGTCATCGTACTGAACGGCATAGCCTCTGGGCAGGGATTCCTGGTTATTGTATAGGTCGATGATGGGCTTGAAGCTGCCGTCGGATTCCTTGGCACCCAGCCATTCTTCGGCGGTGGCCACCAATTTATCCCGGAGGATGGCCTGAGAGCCGGCTACGGTGTGATCATAAGTGAAATTGGCATTGGAAAGGTCGTCTTTTTTGCAACCGGAAAAGAGAATGCCGAGGACAAGAAATAGGGCAATCAAGGCTGTGCGCTTCATGAAATCACTTCCTGAGATGGGATAAACCCATTATATCAGGAAATTCGACACATTGCAACCGGTTTACATAAAAAAGTATATGATGAGTGTAAGCAAGGCGGTATTTTGATCGTCGGGGCAGTCGCCGGCCATAAGAAGGAGCAGAATAATTATGAGCAGATCCCCGGTGTCGAAATCCTTCGGGAACAGTCGCCGCAGGAAGTTGGAGGCGCTGTCGTGCCGGGGTTCCGGACGTGGACAGCTTGGTTTGTGTGGTTGAGGCGGAGGAGGCGGTGGCGGTGGTACTACCGGTGGGGAATTGGGCTTGTGTGGCTGCGGTCTGCAGGGATCCGGTATGCGGCTGCGGCGGTAGGAGCCATCAGGCTGGGGGATATAGCGGTTATACATGATTTTCACCTGCCTATCAAAGGTTGCAGTGCCCCGGAGCCAAGCAATCCGGAGGCTGCACGGGCAAGCTGTGCCGCGCGCATGGCTCTTTCCAACTTCCCAAGTCGCTCCCGGGTGAGGTAGGGGGTCAGAGCTTTCAAAAGCGCCCGCTGATCCTTGTCAATGTTTCCTTGCTTGGCAAATCCGGATAGCTTTTGCAGCATACCAATATCAATGTCCGGGAAGGGGTTCTGACCGCTCTCAGCGCTGATGGATTGCGCCATATTCATAATTTGTTGCATGGCGTGGGGATCATTTAAGACGGCATTCAGCTTTTCTTCCAGTTCACTCATCGGCTTTCCTCCCAAGCTGCGACAGTAGTTTTTGCGCCTCCGCTGAGGCCAAAAGTGGCGCAAGGGTTTGTTTCAGCTTATCATAATCTCCCTTGCTTGCTTGGGCCATGGCTTGTTTTAGAGAGTCGCTGTTTTGGGCTTGCACCATGGCTATAAGTTGTTGCCCTGCGTCACTTTTGGCAAGGCGCATGGCCTCTTGTATGGAAAAATTATCAGAATTTTTCTGCATTCTATTGCCTCCTATCAAAAAGTCTGCTATAATGGGCACAATAAAATAGATCAGTATTACTATATGCACACGCAGGACGGATGGTGAACAATGAAGATACTGGTTCTTTCCGATTCTCATTCGGCGCTGAGCTTTATGCGTCGGTGCATTGCGGCGGTGAAGCCGGATGCGGTGGTGCATTTGGGGGATCATTATGATGATGGCTGCGCCATGGCAGAGGAATTTCCGCAGATTCACTTTTATCAGGTGCCGGGAAATTGTGACCGGTACCGTTATGATCTGATGGCCGCTGAAACGCTGGTGGATTGGGTTTGCGGCGTGAAGCTGTTTATGACCCATGGTCATATCCATCGGGTGAAAAGCGGATTTTATTCGTTAGTACGGGATGCCCAGTCGGCCAATGTCCAGGCGGTATTGTTTGGACATACCCATGAAGCTTACTGCGACCGGACGGAATCCGGAATGTGGGTGGTCAATCCCGGCAGCTGCGGCTATTACGGCGGCACAGCGGCGCTGATAGAAGTTGCGGATAAAAAAATATCCGACTGCCGCATCATCGGGCAGTCGGACTTGGAGCGGATTACATTAGAAACAGAAAGACAAGTGCGCTGACGGCGCCTACTAAAATTGCCAGACCTAAGGCTGCATCCAGCAGCTTGCGCAGGTAATAGCGGCGGTCGGCGGCGTTAGGATAAGCGGGGCGTGCGGTACGGGATGCAGTGGCTGTTTTCATAGTTGTGTCCTCCTCGGTTTTTTTATCTGAACAAAGGATAACACACTTAATGTCCAATAAAACGGACTTGGAATGTTTTTTACGAAGAAATCAAATGGAGGTCTGCATATGAAGCTGTTTGATAATATGCATGAAAAGTGGGAGAAATTCCATGATAAAACACAACCTTTTTGGGGCGGAATGGAAAAAACGGGTAATATTTTGAAGATTATCGGCAGCTACTTTGTGAAGCTGTGGCCGGTTATTATTTCTATTCCGGTGGCGGTGATGGCTGTTATTTTGGCTATTAAAAATGCAGGCAGACTTCCTGATCCGGTGGGAATCAATCTGCTGTCCAGCGGTGATTTTGGTTTGCTTATGCCCAAGCTGGTGGTGGTTTTGGCGCCGCTGCTGCTGACTGCAGTTTGTATTGTCATGACCATTTTTTCTAAGCGTACGTTATTTCCTTGGTTGGTCAGCGTTTTTACACTGGTCTTGCCGATCCTGATTTGGATCACCAATATTTACCCTGCATGAAAAATGCCTTGCCTGTGGATATTCCTCAGGCAAGGCTCTTTTATTTAGGATGCGGATATGGTGTGACTGGATTCCCCGACGGTAATGGTGTAGGATGCACTTTTGACCATGTCTGGGGTGCTGATGATAATGACAGCGAAGGGGAGGTTCGGCGTGTGTGAAAGAATGGTGTTGCCATCAGCATCGGCCAGGGTGATGGTAGTTACGGCTTGTTCGCCAACATTCACAGAAATCACACCTTGCGTGGAATTGCTGAAGGTTTGTGCCATGCCGGCACTGCCGGTGCCGATAAAGGTACCACCGCCAATACCGCCGCTGACATCAAAGTCCAGTATGGCAGTGTCGCCATGTGCGGGGCCGGTAACAGTTGTCATTCCGCCGGTGATGGTGAGTGTACCGTTAGCATCAATGCCATCGCCGGAAGAAATGATATTCAGAGCACCTCCGGAAATGGTGACGCTGCCATCACCTGCTTTACCGGGATTGCCGGGACCTCCCGGCGCGCCGGGTGCGCCAGGTCCTTCAGGATGACCGGGGCCACCGGGAGCGGGCTTGTTGCCGGGTTCCATGGGGTCACGACCGCCCTGGATGCCACTGGAATCGTTGCCGCCTGCTGCATTGATGCCATCATCGGTACAATTTATTTGGATGTTACCACCGCTGACATTCACATGATGTGCTTCCAGTCCTTCGTAGCTTTTGGTGACCTGGATGGAGCCGTCGGTGATCTGCAGAATGTCGTCAGCGTGGATGGCATCATCACCAGAGGCAATTTGATAGGTGCCGTTGGTGATTGCTACGTTACCGGCATGGATGGCATCATCAGCAGATTCGATGGAAAAAACACCCGCACTGAGCAGCATACTGGAGCCGGATTTGATGCCTTTGATGCTTTCATTCGTATTGTTTTTTGTTTTGATGGTGAAATTACCATCGTTTATTTGTATGGTGGAACCGGCACTGATGCCGTCACCGGATGCGGAGATGGAGAAAATGCCGGAAGAAACGTAAACAAATCCCAAAGCATCGTCATCGTTGTTTTCTGAATGGATGCCGTCTTTGCCGGCAGTGATGGTTAAATTGGTTTCGGTGATGCGGATGCTGTCGTTGGCATCCAGACCGTGCTTTCCGGCGCTCAAAGTCATGGTGCCGACCGCAACGACAAGATCGTCCTTGCAGGTGATACCGTTGCCGGCAGGGGACTTAACGTCCAGTTTTCCACTGCCATTGACAGTTAGATCCATTCGAGAGAAAATAGCTGCATCGGTTTCTTCATTGATAAAGTTTCCGCCGTTTGCGATTGTATTATTGGTTCCGTCGGCAGCGGTGATGAATAGTTTGTCGCCCTCAACGGCGAAAACAGCCGGACTGGATTGGTTGGTGAGATTCGCGTTATTGAGAATAAGGTGTACCTTGTCTTTTTCGCCGGCGTTTATGGTAATGCTGCCATCATTCAAAGTACCGGTGAGGATGTATGTACCTTCTTTGTTGATGGAAATGTTATTTCCGGTGATTGCTACGGCAGGGGAGCTGCAAGCTGCAGAGCTGCCGTTAAGCTGGATCCGGATAGCAGCCGCATTGTCGTAACCCTTTTCTAAATCCCGGTTGGAGAATAAATCGGCATCGGTTTTGACAAAATCCAGATTTACTGTGTGCATCGTAGCATCAATCGTGCCTGGTGCCTGAGGTTGCGGTGCAAGGAGATCCTCTTTTTTACATCCGGTGAATAGGCAGGCCAATATTGCGATGGAGAGGGTTATAGGAATGATTTTTTTCATGGCAAAGCCTCCTTTTTCAGTATTATATCATAGAATTGAAAAAAAGAAATGAATATTTTATTTATATACTAAAAAACATTGCGAACCGGAAAAGCGGTTCGCAATGTTTTGAAATATTAGCGTTTTTTGATGAAGTGTACGACCAATACTGTAACCGTACCCACTGCCAGAATGGCAGCAGCTATGGCAACAGCAATCACCTTAGGCTTCATGTTAGCCTTGGGATTGGAAACAAGAGGATAGTCCTTTTCGGGAGCGGCTACGGGATCGCTGTCAATACTCAGCACCATAGCGGAGATAGGCTCAACGGTTACGGTATCATGAATGGAGCCCAGAGATTGGGTGCCGGCCTTTTCTCCATTGACATAGACATTCCAGTTGCCCTCAGGGAGAGTAACGGAAGCTTCCTGATTATTGGCGTTGAAGATTACAACAATTCCCTTGCTGGCGCCCTGATCAGCTTCTCCGGCGATATGGAAGGCCAAAAGATTGCTGTTGGAAGTTTCCAATCTGGAGATATATTGGCTGACTTCTTCTGCAGTGGTCATGCGCAGAGCGGGATGCTCTTTACGGAATGCGATCAAACCTTGATAGTACTCAAAGCTGCGATACATCAGATGGGAATCCAGGGCATCCCATTTGATACTGTTCACTCTATCAGAGCTCTTATAGCTGTTGTGATCGTATTTACCACCGCCCAGAGGTTTGGAACGGAACAGTTCCTCGCCGGCCTGGAAGAAGGGGACACCCTGAGAGGTCATCACGATGGCAGCGGCCAAATTGTTCATCTTTGCCCGATCTGCAGTGGAACCCTCGGGTGTAGAGAGAATGATTCGATCGAAAAGTGCATGATTATCATGGCAGGAGGCATAGTTGATGGACTGCGTGGGATTTTGGCACCAAGTGGTCTGACCCATGAAGCATCGTGCGATTTCAGAGGCATAACCGCCTGCACCGGAAATATAGCCGGGCTCGTTGGTTTTGCTCATGGGGCCACGGATAGCATCTCGAAGCGTATCGTTAAAGAAGGAGAAATTGTTCACCAATTCAGAATTGGCCTGGGTGGTCAGCTGGTAGCCGTCTTTGGTCAGATCCGTGGACATATTCCAACCTTCGCCATAGAAGATAACGTTCGGATGGGTCTTGTGGACTTCTTCGATCACAGCGTTCATAGTTTCGGTGTCGATCAGACCCACCAAGTCGAAGCGGAAACCGTCAATGTGGTATTCGTCTGCCCAGTAGGTGACTGAGTCGACGATGTACTTCTTGACCATAGAACGCTCAGAGGCGGTATCGTTACCGCAACCGGAACCCTGTGAGTAGGTGCCGAAGGGAGTGATACGGCTGAAGTAGCCAGGGACGATCTGGTTGAAACAGAAGCTCTTGGCATCGTACACATGGTTATATACCACATCCATAATGATGCTGATGCCATTATCGTGCAGCCCCTTCACCATGGTTTTGAATTCCTTGACACGGACTTCGCCGTTGTAGGGATCGGTGGAATAAGAACCTTCAGGGACGTTGTAATTCTTAGGATCATATCCCCAGTTAAATTCATTGGCATCGAGATTGGTTTCATCTACGGTGGCAAAGTCATAGCTTGGCAACAGATGGATGTGGGTGATGCCCAGCTGCTTGATGTAGTCCAGACCTGTGGGCATGCCCTTGGGATTGGTGGTGCCGGTTTCAATAACACCCAAGAACTTACCCTTGTTGGTAATGCCGGAGGTATCGTCCATGCTTAGGTCACGAACATGCAGCTCGTAAATGATTGCATCAGTAATGTTGTTGCCATAATGAGGATCCTTATCCTGATCCCAACCTTCGGGATTGGTAGAACTGAGATCGATGATCATAGCGCGCATACCATTGACACCGGTGGTGCGTGCATAAGGATCGCAAGCCTCATTACTTTGGCCATCCACCTCTACTTGATACGTGTAGTATACGCCATTTTGGTCACCGGAGATCTCTGCGATCCATGTGCCATTAACGTCGGCAGTCATGGTCAGCTGGTCGATCAGGTCGGCGTTGGCAGGATCGCCGGTTTCGTACAGATTTACAGAAACTGCAGTGGCGGTAGGCGCCCACACACGGAAAGTGGTTTTTTCAGCAGTCCAAGTGGCGCCCAAATCATTTCCTTCGTATGTGTATGCGGACTCGAAATCATTCGTAGAGTAGTAGCTGGGAAGATTCACCTTGTAGTCTTCTTTTTCGTAAGTCAAGGTATATTCGCTGCGCAGATCCAATTCTTCTGCAAAGGTGAGAACATAGATCTTGGCACTTTCGGCGGTAACGGAGGTGATTTCCAGCTTACCGTTGGGGCCGGTGACTTTGAATTCCTTTTCGGGATTGTCAAGTGAGCCGGATAGCGATACACGCAGACCCTTGCCGGGCTCGTAAATGTTATTCCGGTAGGCGACATCCTCAGCGGCAAATACGGGGACACCCAGAGGGATAATCACCAATGACAGCATGAGTAAAATCGCAATGGTACGCTTCAAAAATTGTGTTTTCATGTGGGCTCCTTTCTGTAACAAAGAACTTCAAGAAAATTATACATGATTTTTCCATGGGTGTAAAGAGGCGAGGTGTAGGTTGCGGAAAAAATTTCGACATTCGCAGAAGGGAAATACCAGTTTTGGAAGAGGTTTTTTGTCGAAAAGTGGTTGATTATTCGACTGTTTTATGGTAAGATATTAGGTGTATGTGAATAATTTGTAAATGAAACTGAACGCGTATTTGTAGCGGGAAAGGAATAGGAAATGAACGATACGATGAAATATGTGATTCTGCCGGATGTGACCTGCGATCTTTGTGAGGAGATCCGCAACGAGGTGGGACTTGTCGATTATATCCCCGGACATGTGCATTTTGACGATGGCCGTGATCTGGTGACCACGCTGGATTGGTCCAATATCTCCCGTGAGGAGTTTTACAAGACCCTGTCCAATAAGAAGGCCAAGGTCAGCACTGCTCCTGCCAATGCAGATGAGTACATTGTGGCCTTTGAAAAATATGTCCGTGAGGGCTATGCTATCATCTCCATGGCACTGTCCTCGGCCATCAGCTCCACTTATAACCAGACTCTTGTGGCCAGCAAGCGGCTGAAGGAGGAGTACCCCGATGCAGAGGTTTACTGCTTTGATTCTACCCGTATGTCCGGCGCTTTTGGATTGCTGGTCATGTATGCCTGCCTGCTCCAGAAAGAGGGTAAGAGCTATCAGGAAGTCATTGCATGGCTGGAAGATAACAAGCACAAGGTTCACCAGATGGGCCCCATTGATGACCTGATTTTTGTGGCACGTCGTGGCCGTATCACCATGGGTAAAGCCATTATGGGCAATTTCGCCGGTGTCAAACCCATGGGTGACTGCAACGCCGAGGGCTACACTACCGTCCTGACCAAGGTTAAGGGCATTGGTAAGGCGCTGGATCTGACCGTCCAGTACACCAAGGCAACTGCTGTGAATGTTGCGGATCAGTATGTGCTGATCGCCCACTCCGATCGTGAAAGTTATGCTCTGGCCCTGCGGGATAAGGTGGTTGCACAGCTGAATCCCAAGAAGGTATTCGTTACCGATGTGTTCAGCGGTTGCGGCACCAATATCGGCCCTGGTATGGTTGGCATCTACTATCTGGGTGATACCATTTCCGAGGATCTTGCTCGGGAGAAGGAGATCATTACCAAGCTGCAGGGGAAATAATTTCCTGCGTCAAGGAGTTCATATATGATTACACAAATCAATGGCCAGCATTATCGCAATCTGCTTGATTACGGTGTGCGGAATTTGGCCTTGTATGAGGATCGCGTGAATGCGCTGAACGTATTCCCGGTGCCCGACGGCGATACCGGCACCAACATGTTGGTGACTCTTCAGAGTGGTTTTGCCGCTATTCAGGATGGCGCGTCGGAGCTTCCGGATGCCGCCAAGCGATTCGCCACAGCTGTGTCCTTTGCGGCCAGAGGTAATTCCGGCGTTATTGTTTCCCAGTTTTTTAAGGGCTTTTCTCAGCTTTTTTATGAAGAAAATGTGGTGGATTATGCTGAGGTGGCACAGGCCATGGAAAATGGTGTAAAGTGCGCCTATCAGGCAGTGCCCAACCCGGTGGAGGGTACGCTCCTGACGGTTCTGCGGGAGGCTTCTGCCTATGCCAACGAGCAGCTGCATGCGGGAGAAATTCTGTCCGTCAATGAGTTGTTCGATACATTCCTGGATCAAGCCCGGACTTCTCTGGAGAATACGCCGAAGCTGCTGGAGGTGCTGAAGTCTGCCGGCGTGGTGGACAGTGGTGGAGCTGGTATCGTGTGCGTGTTTGAGGGTATGCAGAAGTATCTTAACGGCGAGGAATTGCCGGAATCCGCACCGAAATGCACGCAGAAAACCGAGGATTACTCCAAATTCGACAGAAACAGCACCTTTGAATTCGGTTATTGCACCGAGTTTTTGCTCCAGTTGACCAACGGTAAGGAGCCTTTCTGCCAGGAAGAATTCTTGGCGGAGCTGAAAAAGTTGGGAAACTCTCTGGTGACGGTGTTTGAAGGCGATAAGGTGAAGATCCATATCCATGCCTTTACGCCGGAGCTGGTGCTGATGTATTGCCACCGCTTTGGCGAGTTCCTCTCCATGAAGATCGAGAACATGAGCGTCCAGCATGAGGAAATCTATGCGGCGGACGCAACTGTGGTTGCGCCTTATGGCGAAGGAAATCCGTTCTCCGTTGTTGCGGTTGCTCACAATCATGAGATGGAAAAGCGTTTCCTGGAGGTTGGTGCAGACCATGTGATGGTGGCCAGTTATCAACAGCCCCCCACGGCTTCGGATTTTATCGAGGCGTTCAGCAAGTCCATTCCCGGTGTGATTTTGGTGTTCCCCAACAATAAAAACACCGAACTGGCGGCTCTGCAGGCGCAGCGTCTGTGCGAGAATGCTCAGGTGTTCGTCATCAAGACCCGTTCCGATGCGGAGTGCTATGCGGCCTTGCCCATGATCGATTTTACCTGCGACAATATGGAGGAGCTGCTGCCCCAAATCGAGGATGTGATCGATAATGTCACTGTTGTCACTATGACCCAGGCGGCCAAAAACGCCTGCATCGATAATGTGGCGGTACAGTGCGGCGACTTTGTGGCGACCATAGATCGGAAGGTTCTTGCCTCCGGCACCAGCTTGGATGCGGTTGCTGGTCAGGCGATTCGCAAGGTGATGGACGAAAATGAATTTGAAGTGGTTACTGCCTTTGTAAACCCCTCGGTTTCCGATGGTATCAAGGACGGCATTACCCGATTTGTTGCGGATAATTTTAAGTATACGGAAGTAACCGTCATTGATACGGACGATGTGTTCTATCAGATCATCTTGTCCTTTGAATGACAGTAAGGAGAGCGTATGGAAAAACTGACTAAAAAGTGGCAACTGATCCTTTACGGTTGCGCCGGACTGGGCCTGAACATGATGAACATGATCGTGGGCTCCTATCTGTGTAGTGCGCTGCTCATCGGCGGCTTTGAGAAGAACGTTGAGCATTGGACATACCTGAACCGGGATCTGGTTATTGCCGGTATTTGGGCAACCTTGATTTTGGTTGTGAAGATTTTTGACGGCATCATTGATATTCCGCTGTCCAATTTCACGGACAACCTGCGTACCCGCTGGGGACGCCGCAGACCCGCCATTTTGATCGGTCTGATCCCCACGATTTTGTCCTATGTGCTGTTTTTGTTCCCCATTCATGCTGAGGCGAGCCTTGCCAATACCATTTGGTTCGGCGCAATTCTGGCGGTATATTATGCATCCTACACCCTCACGATGGTGACCTATTACGCCACCTATGCGGAGATTTTGAAGGATGAAAAAGATCAGGTTTTTGTGTCCAATACCAAGTCCATCTGCGACGTGGTGTACTTTAGCCTGAGTTTTGCCCTGGTGCCGGTGTTTGTTGGTATGGGCATCAATATCCGCTATGTGGCGCTGATGTTCCTGCCGCTGTCTGCCACAATGCTGATTCCCATTTTCCTGATTAAGGAGCGTTCCACTAAGGATGGCGCCTTTAAGGAAGGTGAGAAGCTGGTCAAGGAAAAGCCCGTGGATTTTGTCACCGGCTTTATCTATGCCATTAAGAATAAGCATTTTGTGTTCTGGCTGTTCATTGCTTCCGTGATGAACATCGGTCTGCAGCTGTTCCTGGGCGGCATCAACGAGTTCTTCTCCACTTCCGGTTTGGATATGACCTTCGTTATGGCATCTGCTTTTGCACCGGTACCCTTCACCCTGATGTTGTATAACAAGCTGATCAAGAAAAAGGGTCTGAGCTTTGCATTCCGTTATGCGCTGGGGATCTTCTCTGCCGGTATGGCGCTGATGTTCTTCTGCCCCATGCTGCCTGAGAAGCTGATGCTGCCTTACGCAATTTTCTGCGGTATTACCGTGTCTTTTGGTATTGGTGCTTTCTTCTCCATTACCTATACGGTGCCTGCTCACATGGCTTCTGAAGTGAATGCTAAGGGCAATATCAATATGTCCTCTATGTTTTTTGCGGTGCAGGGCCTGTTTGAGGGCGTGGCAGCCGGTATTGCTACCGGTCCCATTCTGGTGTTCCTGAAACAGAACGGCCTGATTTCCATTACTACGGTTTTGGTGGCATTTTTCTGCATGGCGGCCTTTGCGATGGCGTTCTTCCTGCCGAAGTCCGTTGCGCTGTTGGGTAAGAAGGAACAATGAGCGTCGGATTGAAGATTTTATGGATCGTGCTGGCATGTTTCGGTGCGTCGCTGGTCCTGTTTTACATTGCATCGTTTTTTATCATTTCCTACATTGTTTTTGCCATTCATTTTAAGCGCAAAAAAGGGAAGTGGACCCGGGAATGCTCCAGTGAAGAACCCTTGGCGCGGAAAATGTACGACACCGGCGTTTCCTGGGCGTCGGAAAACGAAGCCTTTTGCAAGGAAGTGGAGATCGTCAACGAGGGCCTGCGCCTGAAGGGACATTACTTCGATTTCGGTCATAAGAAGGCTGTGATCGTTGTTCCCGGACGGACGGAGGCTGTGCGTTACGGCTACTATTTCGGCAAGCCCTATTCCGAGGTAGGCTACAACGTGCTGGCTTTGGATCAGCGAGCCCACGGCGAAAGCGATGGCAAGTACAACACCTTGGGATTTGCTGAGGCACGGGATGTGCTGTCTTGGGGCAAGCATCTGCATGAGGAGCATGGTGTGGAAACCATCGTGCTGCATGGCAACTGCATAGGCTGCTCCACATCCCTGCGTGTGCTGACCGACCCGGATTGCCCGGATTATTTCGTGGCGCTGGTAGCAGAGGGAATGTACCGCCGCTTCTACGACAGCTTTGAGAAGCATATGATCGAGCTGAATCGACCGGTGCATCCCTGCATCGATTTGGTGGATATGTGGATGCGGCTCATTACAAAAAGCACCATGAAGTTTGGCCCCATCGATATGATCCACAAGCTGGATAAGCCCATTCTGATGCTCAACAGCTTGGAGGATGCCTACTCTGTGCCGGAAGGTGCGCAGGAGCTGTATGATCTGTGCAATGCTCCGAAGCGTTTGGTGTGGTTTGAGAAGGGCGCTCATTCTCAGGTTCGAGTTAACGCCCCGGAGAAATACGATGCCGAAATTCAGGCTTTCCTGAAGGAATATGTGTAATTTTAAGAGCGGGAGGGGTGTTGCTCCTCCCGTTTCCTTGTGGAACGCGGAAAAAGTTATTGACAAAACGAGCCGGTGCGGTTATAATAATCAAGCGCTTGCGAGAGTGTTGGAATGGTAGACAAGCACGTTTGAGGTGCGTGTGGTTACGCCGTGTGGGTTCGAGTCCCATCTCTCGCACCAAAAAAGAGCTGCCCCTTTGGGGCGGCTCTTTTTTGCGCGGCGATTGGACTCGAAAGGCGGATCAGAAAACAGTCCGGTGGACTGTTTTCCCGCCGTGGGAGAGTCCCATCTCTCGCACCAAATAAGAGATACCCTTTTGGGTATCTCTTATTTTTATGCGAATATAGGCTTAAGTATTTCTTTTTATATGTTGTTTTTTGCCGAAAAGTATTGTATAGTAACGGCAGTATGCTACGGGAGGTGCGATATGTATTATCGGCACAACTTGGATTATCAGTATCCAGATCGTTGCGATGAACATATGATAACGGTCAAGCATCTGCGGGATGTGAACGTGGATGAAAACTATCCCTACCTGCGCAAGGATTTTTGGTTCAAATGCATCCGTTCCGGTTATTGGCTTTTGCTGAATGCGGTGATTTTCTGGCTTCTTCGCATCACCCACGGTTTGCGCATTGACGGTAAGGAGAATCTGAAAAAGCACAAGGATGTGCTGAAAAACGGCGGCATCACCATCTCCAACCACGTATTTATGTGGGATTATCTGTGTGTGATGACGGCCATGCGCCCCCATATTGGTCATTTTCCTGCCTGGAAGACTAATCTTGAAGGCCCCAACGGCTCGTTGATCCGCGTTGCCGGCGGAATCCCCATTCCCACGGACAGTATGCGTGCCATGAAGAAATTCAAGGCTGCTATGGAGGAAGTGTTTGACAGCGGCAAGTGGATGCATTTCTTCCCAGAGGGATCTTTGTGGTTCTTCTACCCGGACGTGCGGCCGCTGAAGAAGGCCGTTTTCCAGTACGCTGTGCGATATGATCATCCAATCATTCCTATGGCCATGTCTTTCCGTCCTCGAAAGAATATTACCAGACTCTTTACTAAGAAGCCCTGTGTGGATCTGCATATCGGTGAGCCGCTGTTCCCAGATAAAGAGCTGTCCCCGGTGAGTGCCGCCCGTAAATTGCAGGAGGAGGCTTACCATGTGATGCAGGTGATGTGTGGCGTCAATCCCGGCGACCCCACCTACAACACCGACCAGGATCCTGCCAACTACAAAAAAACCATGTAAAAAACGCCTGCATAAGCAGGCGTTTTATTTTGGTTGCAGCCGGTTATAAACCCGGTGATAGATGTATGTGGAAATGAAGAACGTCAAGCCGTCGGAAATGAGCTGAGAGGCGATGACGCCGTTGAGCCCCACAAAATGATTCATGATCAGCAGGGTGGGGATTGCAAACAAGCCTTGCCGGAGCAGACCCAGAATTAAAGATTCCGTGCCTTTGCCCATGGCTTGTAGGCAGAATATCTTTTGGAAATTGGAGATCATAAATGGCGTCGCCAGACAAGCGATGCGCAGGAAGACTGTGCCATATTGAATGGTGGCCTTGTCACGGATAAAGATCCAGATGATCTGCGCAGAGAAGATCTCATACAGCAGAATGAATCCGCAGGCAACAGCCATACCGGAAATTTGAGCGGCTCTTGTAAATGCCTTCATCCGGGGATAATTCTTTGCAGCGTAGTTGTAGGCAACCAGGGGCATCATGCCCTGACACAGACCCATGCCGATGTTCAGGGGGAACATGTCTGCCTTCATAACGATGCTGTATGCCGCCAGCTCCGTATCGCCGTAGTCGGCGGTTAGATTGTTTTTCACAATACTGGTGATGCAGGACAGCAGGGTAGTGGCGGCAGAGGGGAGGCCGGTAGCAAATATGCTGCCGATCAGCTTTTTGCTGGGATTTGCCTGACGAATATTCATGGTCAGTACCGTCTTGCCACGAAGATGCCGGTACATGATAAGAAAATACATCAGACTGATCACATTGGACAGCAGCGTGGCGATGGCCGCACCGGTGACCTCGTTACCGGGAGGCAGGATCACGAACATAAACAGCGGATCCAGTGCAATGTTGGAAATGCCGCCGATAGCAAGACCAATGCTGGATTCTTTGGCATAACCGGCGCTGCGGAGCAGATGGGACATGGTCAGACCCAAGGTGGAGGGGATACCGCCTACCACCAGTACCCAGAATAGATAGCTGGATGCGTAGGGGAGGGTGTTTTCTGATGCGCCAAGGAGTTTAGCCAGGGGCTCCGTAAACAGTAGGCAGATCAGTGAATAAACCGCCGCCACGCAGATGGAGCCGTAAATGCTGAAAGCGCAGACCTTTTTGGCATCGGTTTCCCGTTTCTCGCCCAATAGCCGGGACAGCAGACTGCCACCGCCAACACCAAAGAGATTGGCTAGGCCGTTGAGCATGAAGTACAGCACGCCTACCACACCAGCTGCCGCCACCTTATAAGGATCGTTGCTCATGCCGATAAAGAAGGTATCGGCAAGGTTGTAGATCATGGTGATCAGCTGGCTGATGATGGTGGGGATGGCCATGGTCAAAAGCGCTTTGCCAACGGGCATGCGCTCGAATAGTTCGGTTTTATCTTGCTTCATGAGTAGGGGGGAGGAGTCTTGCCTGACGGTTCAGGATCCGCTGAATGAGAGCCTTGTTGGTCTTCATGCGCACAAAGTTAATGACGAAGAAAATAAGAGCGATGTTGTTGAAGAAGTAGGTGAACACGATCATGCCGATGCTTCCACAACGATCCTCGGTGGGCTTGAAATCATTGTACATGCTATCCAAGTAGTGGGGGATCTTGTCGCAGGCGATGCGGTTGACGATGCCGAGGCCGATGAGCATACCGCCAATCAAAATAGCATAGAAGAAGCCAACAAATGAAAGCACGAGTGCAGATTCGTCTTCAATGGATCCGATGGCGCCGATGAAACCGATCAGAGCATAGATCGCAGCGAAAATGATGCCGAAAATCATTAAAAACTTTCCGCCAATGCTCCAGGCTTTCCGCTCCCAGCGGAGCAGACGATGGGTGGTGTCAAGAAAATCCTGCTCATCGTTGGTGCTGTTGCTTTGTGCAAGCGTTGTACCGCAGAACGGGCAGAAGTTCGAGCCGTTGATCAACTCGTTTCCACAATTGGGACAATACATAATGTTACCTCCTTGGTAAAATTGTAGTTAATTGCTGGGCGGAAGAATCTTTGCCTGATGGCTTAGAATCCGATCAATAATATGACTGCAGGATTTCATGCGGACGAAGTTAATAATGTAGAAAATCATTGCAATCGTATTAAACATGGCACCCAAAACGATCATACCGATACTGGTGCAGCGATTGCGTGTAGGTAGGAAATCTGTGTACATGCTATCCATGTAGCGGGAAACCTTGTTGCAGCAAACCATGCCGACAATGCCGATGGCGATATACTGGCCACCCAATACCATTGCGTATACAAAAAAGATAGTGCCGTAAATAGCATGAACTGCACCGGCGAGATCGGAGCCGTTGGCATTGCCGAGGAAAACCAAAGCCATCAGGCCGAAAATTGCGGCAAAGATAATGCCGAGGATCAGAAATGCCTTTCCGGCGATGCTCCATGCCTTACGCTCCCAGCGGAGCAGACGGTGGGTTTTGTCCAGGAAATCCTGCTCTTCCTGGGTATCGCTGCCTTGGTCAATGGTAGCACCGCAGAATCGGCAGAAGCTAGAGCCATCAGGCAGCTCATTATTACATCTGGGACAATACATAATCTTACCTCCTTTATTTGGGATCTGCTTACATTTTAGCACCAACCTATGTATTTTGCAAGAGGGTGGCTTGCGCATATCGACAAAATATGCTATACTGTTTCAAAAGAAGCGGAGGAATGGCTATGACTCGATTTTTTGTAACGCCTCAGGAAATGCAACCGGATTTTCTGGTTTTGACCGGGGAAAATGCTCAGCACGCCAAGGTTTTGCGCCTGAAATGTGGCGAGCAGGTGCTGGTTTGCGATGGAGAAGGGGCGGAGTGTGTTTGTACGGTCAGCGATGTGAGCGACGGGCAGATTTCGTTGGTTGTAGACCAGCGGCAGGATGCCCAGAGCGAGGCGGCGGTGCAGGTGAGCATCTACATGGCTTTCTCCAAGGGCGACAAGCTGGAACATGTGATCCAAAAGGCCACGGAGCTGGGTGCTTGTGAAATCGTGGCGTTTCCCTCTGCCCGGTGCGTATCCCGCCCGGACGAAAAGAGTTTGAAAAAGAAACTGGAGCGGTGGCAGAAGATCGCCGCTTCTGCGGCGGAACAGTCCGGACGAGGAAAAATTCCTGCGGTGGTGACGGTGGGTTCCTATGGGGAAGCCTTAAGCCGTGCTGCAAAGGCAGACAAGGCGATTTTGTTCTATGAAAATGAGCAGGCAGTGACCTTAAAAATGAGCCTGCAGACCGGCGATTACCGGACTGTTAGCTTGCTCACCGGCCCGGAGGGCGGTTTGGAGCCTGCTGAAGTGGAGAAAGCCCGTCAGGCGGGATTGGATATCTGTACATTGGGGAAGCGCATTCTGCGTTGCGAAACCGCCCCGCTGTGCGCATTGTCTGCGGTTATGTACCACGTTGGTGAATTTTAATGGAAAAGAAGCCGGTCGAAAGACCGGCTTCTTGCTTATTTATGATACTTGCTTCCTGCCTGAATGGCTTCGGCACGGTAGATCTGCTCCAGCACCATGATTCGGGCAAGGTGGTGAGGGAAGGTCATTTTTCCCATGGAAAGGCGGAAATCCGCCTTCTGCTTGATCCGTTCAGACATCCCGAAGGAGGAGCCGATAAGGAAGCATGCGCTGCTCTTACCGGAGATTTTTACCTCCGACAGCTTTTGTGCAAACTGTTCACTACTCAGCTCCTTACCCTCCGGGGTGAACACACACAGCCAAGCGCCTTTTGGAATCTTGGAAAGAATCAGCTCCGCTTCCTTTTCCAGTCCCGCCGATATTTCAGCAGGAGAGGGATCCTCAGGCAAGCGATGCTCCGGCAGCTCCAAAAGCTTAAACCGGCAATAGGCCCCCAGCCGTTTGGTGTACTCATCAGCGGCTGAAAGATAGAATTTCTCTTTCAGCTTACCCATGGTGATCAGGGTGATGTCAAACATCAGGCGTTCTCAGCCTCAAACTTCTTCAGGCACTCCACCAGTGCAACGACGCCTTCCTTGGGCATGGCGTTGTAGATAGAGGCACGGAGGCCACCGACGGACTTATGACCCTTCAGGTTGTCAAAACCGGCAGCCTTGGTGTAGGCAACCACCTGAGCGTCCAGCTCCTTGGATCCGGTGACAAAGGGAACGTTCATAACAGAGCGCACTTCCTTGTCCACAGTGCCCTTGAACAGCTTGGAGTTATCCAGATAATCGTACAGCACAGCGGCCTTATCGTCGTTGTACTTGGCGATGGCTTCCAGACCGCCGTTGTCCAGCAGGTAGCGGAACACCTTGCCGCAGACGTAGATGGCCCAGCAGTTGGGGGTGTTGTACATGGAGCCGGCACCGGCGTGGGTGTCGTAGCGCAGGTACACGGGCACCTTGGGATCCAGATCCTCGCGGATCAGATCCTCGCGGATGATGACGATGGCCAGACCGGCAGGGCCAATGTTCTTCTGCACACCGCCGTAGATCATGCCGTAATCAGACACGTTCACGGGCTTGGACAGGAACATGGAGCTCTGATCGGAAACCAGGATCTTGCCCTTGGTGTTGGGCAGAGTCTGGAAGGTGGTGCCGTGGATGGTCTCATTTTCGCAGATATAAACATAGTCTGCATTTTCCCGGATGGGCAGATCGGAGCAGTCGGGAATGTAGGCATAGTTACGATCCTCGGAGGTGGCAACGCACTTCACATCGCCGTACTTCTTAGCCTCGGAAAATGCCTTCTTACTCCATGCGCCGGTGACAATGTAGTCGGCAACGCCGTTCTTCATCAGGTTCATGGGTATCATGGAGAACTGCAGAGTAGCACCGCCCTGAATGAACAGCACTTTGTAATTATCGGGAATGTTCATCAGCTTGCGCAGGTCAGCCTCGGCATTATCGTAAATCTCCTGGAAAGCCTTGGAGCGGTGGGACATCTCCATGACGCACATACCGGATCCACGGTAGTTCATCATCTCGTCCCGGATTTCCTCCAAAACGGCAACGGGCATGGTAGCAGGGCCCGCAGAGAAATTATAGCTGCGATCATACATAATAAGGTTCCTCCTTGATATAACAATAGTGATACCATTATACTACGTTTTTCGCTGGAAGACAATTGTCTAAATGGCAAATTTTCCGCCATGAATGGACACTTGTCCTTGTGGTATCCTACAAAAGAGGAGGTGATACCTTGGAAAAGAAGCGTGTGGCGATTCCCGTAGCACCCCCGGCGATCCATACGGGGGCATGGCCCATCGTGACGGATCCCTATGGAAGCTACACGGGACTGGTCAGAGATTACCCCGATCAGCCCGTCCAGGATGCGGACGATTTGTAAGAGAAAAGGCGCACCGCCGGTGCGCCTCGCTTTTTAGATGCCCTTGTATTTTTTGCGAGTTGCTAAGCCTCCACGGATATGCCGCTCCCGCTTGTTTTGCTCCAGAATTTCCCGAGTCTGCAGGTATAGGGCCCGGTTGCAGCCGGGAAGCCTCTGCTGAAGATCCTTGTGGACGGTGGATTTGGAGATGCCGAAATGTTTTGCGGCGGCACGAACAGTTGCGCCGTTTTCGACGATGTACACAGCCAATTGGCAGGCTCGCTCCTCGATGGTGTCGGTCATACTCTCGCCTCCGATGCTGGGTTCTGCCGAAATAAGCCTATGCCGTATCTGGCGGGAATATGTTTCAAAAATATGAAAATTCATAGGATGTTCACTAGATTTTTTTAGTTGCTTACGTTATAATATATGCAAAGAAAGGGAGTGATCTGTTGAACATAAAGAAGAAAACCCTGTTAAAGGTTTTTTTGGTGGTAGCAGCTTGCATTGTGCTGTATTGGTTCCTGCACGAACCGGATCGTGTGCGTAATCTATGGCAGCTTACCAAGAATGTGTTTGGCCCGTTTGTGGTGGGTGGCGGTATTGCATTCGTCCTGAATGTGCCGGTGCGATGGATGGAGCGCCTGCTGAAATTCATCAAAAAACCTGTTCTGCGTCGTATTGTCGCCGTGGTACTGACGGTTGTGCTGGTGGCATTCATTCTGGTTCTTATTATTCAGCTCCTGGTGCCGCAGTTGGCCAGAACTTTCCGGTCCCTGGGCATTCGCTTGCCACTGTTTTTTGAAAGCGCCAAGGCTACCATACTTGGTTTCCTGGACAACAATCCTCAGATTTGGGCGTGGGTTCAGAATAATACGAAGCTGGATTCCATGGACTGGACATCGCTGGTGGATAAGGTCGTTGTGTTCCTTGAGGAAAAGGGTGGCGACATTGTGGGAGGTACCTTTAAGGCCATCGGTAACGTAGGCACCGGCATTTTCGATGCAGTTGTTGCGCTGGTATTTGCGATTTACTGTCTGTTCTGCAAGGAAATTCTGGCCCGTCAGGCAAGACGGCTTATTTACGCCTTTTTGCCGGAGAAGTTCTGTGATGAAACGGTGCGGGTCATGCGTTTGACCAGCAGTACCTTTGCAAACTTCATTTCCGGACAGTTTTTGGAAGCATGTATACTGGGTGCCTTGTTTGCTGTTGCCATGCTGATTTTCCGGATGCCCTATGTGCCGCTGATCAGTGTGCTGATCGCAGTGACTGCATTGGTGCCCATCGTAGGTGCGTTTGCAGGCTGTATTGTGGGTGCGTTCCTGATTCTGGTGGAAGCAGGAATCGTCAAGGCACTGTGGTTTGTGGTTATGTTCCTGATTATCCAGCAGTTTGAGGGGAACGTTATTTATCCCAAGGTTGTAGGTAAATCTGTTGGCCTGCCCGGTATGTGGGTGCTGTTTGCAGTGTCCGTGGGTGGCGAGCTGATGGGCATTGCCGGTATGTTTGTGATGATTCCTGTGGTATCTGTGCTGTATACATTGCTTCGTGAGGTTACCAACCGCCGTTTGATAGCGAAGGGGATCCCTAGAGAGAAGCTGCAGGATCAGCCACCGGAGTATCGGGTGAAGCTGGGCAGAGATCCCAATAAGCCGAGAAAACAATGGAAATTCGGCAAGAAAAAAGACAAATCTTCGGAAGAATAAATAATCGGCTCAGGCAAATCGCCTGAGCCGATTACTATTATATAGTGGTGAATTCGTAATTTTCAAATTTCAGTCGGTCGCCTACGTCTGCGCCAAAGGGGAGCAGAGCAATGGCAACTTCGGAAACCACGCCGGTATCATCGTATTTTACGAAGGCGTAGTCACCACGGATATCGATGATCGTGCAGAGCATAACGATTCCTTTCTAAGAAAACCGCCCCGGGGGACCGGGGCGGTTAATGTTAGGGAGTGTAAGGATTAGTCCTTGTACATCTCGACCAGCTTGTTCAGATGCTCCCAGCGCTCCTTAGCGGCAGCCTCGTTCTTAGCGAACAGATCAGCAGCACGGTCGGGGAACTCGCGGGTCAGACGGCTGTAACGAGCCTCGTTCATCAGGAACTCCTGATAGCCATCCTTGGGAGCCTTGCTGTCCAGCTGGAACTTGCCGGTCTCCTTGGAGGGATCGAAGCGGAACAGATTCCAGTAGCCGCAGTCAACAGCCTTCTTCATCTCAGCCTGGCAGTTCATCATGCCGCCCTTGATGGAGTGCATCTCACAGGGAGCGTAGCCGATGATCAGGGAAGGACCGTTGTAAGCCTCGGCCTCCTTGATGGCCTTGATGGTCTGAGCCAGGTCAGCGCCCATAGCGACATGAGCGACGTAGACGTAGCCGTAGGACATAGCGATCTCGGACAGGGACTTCTTCTTGGTCTCCTTACCGTTGGCAGCAAACTGAGCAACCTGGCCCAGGTTGGAAGCCTTGGAAGCCTGACCGCCGGTGTTGGAGTAAACCTCGGTATCGAAGACGAAGATGTTCACGTCCTTGTTGGAAGCCAGAACATGGTCAACACCGCCGAAGCCGATGTCGTATGCCCAGCCGTCGCCGCCGAAGATCCAGATGGACTTCTTGGACAGG
>JAZONA010000065.1:0-18451 GCA_045654265.1 Faecousia sp. | reverse complement strand
GGAGCGAAGCGCCGCGGCGAAGCGAGCGCGAGCGAAGCCGGGCGCGCCGCGCCCGAGCGAGCAGCGCGGGCGGTGCGTGTCATGGAGCACCGCGGCCCCTCTACTTGATACTAGGACATTATTCCGTCAGAGCTGACAGCGATCGATCGTGAAGAATGGCCACGAGATCACCCATAATGGGCTGATCTACTGTTACCCAGATGGCAGCACGGATGTCATCTGCTGCACCGCTCCCATCTTCCGGGAACCGGGATGGGAAGCAGCGGGATGGGCTGAGCCGGAGGCGAAGCACAAGCCCGCTGCCCGCGAAGCGGGCAAGAAGTCCGAGGGCACCGACATGGAACGATCCATGCGCCGGGCCCGGGCAAAGCTGCGGCGGCTTGCGCTGTCGAACGGCTTCGAGTACTTTGTCACATTGACACTCGATCCGGCGCGGATCGATCGGTACGATCCAGCGGCCGTGACAAAGGCCCTCGGCCGATGGTGTGACAACATGGTGCGCCGCCATGGGCTACGCTACATCCTCGTGCCGGAGCTGCACAAAGATGGGGCAATTCACTTTCACGGCTTCATGGCTGGGTCGGGGCTGATCGCCAAGGACAGCGGGGTAGAGTGGGACGGCCGCCCGGTTTACAACCTCCCTCAATGGAGCTACGGCTTCACCACAGCGCAGCGGCTTTACGGCGACTACCATGCGGCCGTGGGCTACTGCTGCAAGTACATCGGCAAGCAGGACGGACAGCGGCCCCTCGGCCGATGGTACTACTCCGGCGGCGCGCTGAAAGAGCCCGCCAAGCTGTACGCAGATCTCGATTACCGGGTCTGTGGAGAAAATTGTGAAAATGCTGTGGAATTCAACATTCCCGGCGCAAAAATTAAGGTTCTGAGGCAAAAAGGAGGCCAAAATGAAGATTAACGAGCAAAAATTGGATGAGGTCATGTTGGAGCTGGGCCACACCGATAACATCAAGGGCACTGGGTACATTCGGATCGGGGCCGCGCTCTACGAGCGGGACATGATGATGACCAAAGAGCTGTATCCGGCGATCGCCAAGGCGGCGAATACCACCCCGAGCCGGGTTGAGCGGGCCATGAGGCACTCGATCACGAGCGCATGGAACCGGGGCAGCATGGAGGCGCAGCGGAAGTACTTCGGCTACTCCGTCCACCCCGACAAGGGCGCGCCGACAGTAGGGGAGTACCTTGCCCGGATCGTGAGGGTGTGCGGTGCGGACTGAATATCTGCTAGAGAAAGAGGTCGAGCGGGTGCTCGACCTCTTGACCGTTGAAAACCGCCTTGTGCTGCGAGTACTGCTACACACCGGGATCCGGATCGGGGACGCGCTGCAGCTCCGGCCGTGGCAGCTCAAGCCCAACTTTTGGATCACCGAGCAGAAGACCGGGAAGCGGCGGCAGATCGGGCTGCCGGAGCCGCTTCTGTCCGATTTATTGGACAGTTCCGGTGCGCACTGGGTATTCCCAGGAGCTGATCCCAGGAAGCACCGATCCCGGCAGGCCGTTTGGAAAGATGTGAAGCGCGCCGCGGCCGCTCTGCGGTTAACCGCCAACGCAGCACCACACAGTATGCGCAAGGTTTACGCGGTGGAGCTGCTGCGGAAGTACGGCGACATCGATCGTGTCCGGCGCGCCCTCAACCATGGCGGCCTCGAAGTGACGCTGATCTATGCCATGGCCGACAAGCAGCTCACGGCGGCGGGCCGGAGGCGGCGCAGCAAGCCGGGCCGGAAAAAGGCTTGACAACTGCGCCCGCCTGTGGTAGATTTGTGTCGAGGGAGGTGGAAGCACCTCGACAAACGAAACAAAACCATTATTTTGTGGGCCGGAGGCCCGTATGCGTTGGATAACCAAGAGGGGCCGGAGGCCCCATATATTTGAATCCATCCAACGCAACAAAATAAAAATTTTGTTGCGTTCGAAGTGATTATATGCTATAATATAGCTATCAAGGCTCAGTTGGGCGCTTTAGGAGGCTTTTATGCAACGATTCTATGACTGTCCGCAAATTGTGCGGGACTTCCTTACTTATCACGAAACCATCAAAGGTCAATCACAACTCACCATTCAGGAATACTATTTAGATTTACGCATGTTCCTGCGTTTCATACGTTTGATGCGTGAAGAAATGCCGATTAACACTCGGCTTGATGATATACCGATTAAGGAAATTGATATCAATTTTATTCGCAGTATTACCACATCAGAGATCTTTGACTTCCTGGCTTATCTTGCTACAGACCGCACGCCCAATCCTGACGTCCGTTACCCTGACCACGGTATCAGCGCCAGCTCCAGAGCTCGCAAACTTTCCGCGATCAAATCCTTCTATAAATATTTGACTGTTCGCACCAAACAGCTTACAGAAAATCCTGTGGCTGATTTGGAGTATCCTAAACTGCGCAAAAGCCTGCCAAAATACTTAACCATCGAGCAATCCGCAGCGCTTCTGCAGGCAGTTTCCGGTCCCAGCCAAAAACGAGACTATGCCATTCTCATGTTGTTCTTAAACTGCGGAATTCGCCGCAGTGAGCTGGTAGGATTGAATATTACCGATATTTATGAGGATCGAATCCGTGTGGTCGGTAAAGGTAACAAAGAACGCTTTGTCTACTTCGGATCAGCATGTCGCAAAGCTATCGATGCCTATATGGTCGAACGCAACAAAAAAATATTGTCGGACAATCGTGCGCTATTTGGTTCCCGTAATGGCAACCGGATCAGTGTTGAAGCCGTCCATCGTATGATTAAAAAGTATCTGCTGGCCGCCGGATTGGATTCGACACAGTTTTCCGCCCATAAATTGCGTCATACTGCAGCAACCATGATGCTGTCCGGTGGCGTGGATGTAAAGACAGTCCAGGAAGTTTTAGGCCACGAAAACCTGAATACTACCCAAATTTATACCCATATTGAGAACACTGAGCTAAAAATTGCAGCTGAAGCCAATCCCCTATCCAAGCTGGATTTTTCTGAAGATAACAACGAATAATTTGCACACCCCGCGGCATTGCCGCGGGGTGTTATTTCAACTTTAAAGTGCCATTTCAATAGCTTCCCGCAGGTTTCTTACCCGATAAACGGACAATCCGTCGGGAATTTCTAACTTTTGAGCGCCGCCTTTGGGGATAATAACCTTTTTAAAACCCAATCTGGCAACTTCTCCAAGACGCTGATTCATGTGGGAAACTGTCCGGATTTCACCTGTGAGTCCCACTTCGCCGATAGCCACAAGATCGTCTGCTATGGGCTGATCTCGGTAGGAAGAGGCCACAGCCAGAACCACCGGCAAGTCTGCCCCAGGTTCATCCAACCGCAGGCCGCCAATCACGTTGATATAGGCGTCAAACACGTTCAGTTTCATGCCTGCACGCTTTTCTGCAACGGCCAATAGCAGAACAGCCCGATTGAAATCGAAGCCGTCGGCGGCTCTTCTGGGCACGTTAAAGGTGGTCTTGGTTACCAAAGCCTGCACTTCAGCCAGAACCGGTCGAGTACCCTCCATAACGCAGGCAACGCAGGTTCCGGGGGCTCCCTCAGGGCGGCCTGCTAAAAGCATCTGGGAAGGGTTCGGCACCTCAGCCAAGCCCTTGTCCATCATTTCAAATACGCCAATTTCATTGGTTGAGCCGAAGCGGTTTTTTGCCGCACGGAGTAAGCGATAGCTGGAATTCTGATCCCCCTCAAAGTACAGCACACAGTCCACCATGTGCTCTAAAACCTTGGGGCCTGCTATGTTGCCATCCTTATTGATATGTCCCACTACAAAAACAGTAAGACCTTCAGCCTTGGAAAGCTGCATCATGGACATTGTGCAGTCCTTCACCTGGGATATGCTTCCGGGAGAGGAATCGTTTTCTTCATTGTAAAGGGTTTGGATAGAGTCTACGATCAAAATGTCCGGTTTGATTTCCTCAACAGCAGCCAAAACATCACTCAGTCTGGTTTCAGACAGAATATACAGCAGATCAGGTGCTACGCCCAGGCGCTGGGCACGAAGTTTCAGTTGCCGCTCGCTTTCCTCGCCGGAAACATACAGCACGCTTCGACCGGCGCAAAGACTATCGCAAATTTGCAAAAGCAGCGTAGATTTGCCGATACCGGGCGCACCGCCAACCAGAACCAGACTACCCGCAACAGCGCCGCCACCCAAAACACGGTCCAATTCGCCCATACCGGTGGAGAAGCGAATTTCTGCATCCGTGTCCACCTGGGTTAGTTTTTGGGGTGTGCGGCTCAGTCCAACCGGCGCAGAACGGGCTTTGCCTACGGCAGTTGGCTTCTCAATATGTTCCTCCAGCGTATTCCATGCACCGCAGCCGGGACAACGACCTTGCCATTTAGGGGTCTCATTGCCGCATGAGGTACAGAAAAATACGGTCTTTGCCTTTGCCATGTGGATTCTCCTTGGATTTTTTCTTCATTATATCAGCTAATGATCTACGGGTCAAGTGTGCAGAATTGGGCCACTTCCGTTGCAATTACACAGACGATCTTTTGCTGATAATCCGCAGAGCGAAGCTTAGCATCCTCCTCAACGTTTGAAATGAAGCCGCATTCCACCAATATCCCAGGACGCTGAATATGTTGCATCAAATATATGCCGTCAGACGGCTTTGCTCGCCGCTTACTCCCCTGATTCAAGGTTTGGATCAAGGCGGTTTGTAAATGTTCTGCAAGAAGTTTACCTTCGCTATCCTTGCTGTAAAAAACCTGAGCGCCGCTGTAGCGTCCATCGGGAAATGTATTTTGATGTATACTAACCAGAAGACCGTTTTCCGTTTGATTGACAATGGTTACCCGGTTTTTCAAGTCCGATACCTTTTTCGCAGATAGAGTCTCCCCTTCTGAATAAATGGCAGTGTCCGTGGTGCGGATCATACGGGTCTGGTAGCCAAGCAAATGAAGCAAATCATTCAGCCGTAAAGAAATCTCCAAATTAATCTGACTTTCCAGTACACCCGTGCAGGATGATGCACCACCGTCCTCACCACCGTGACCGGCATCGATAATCACGCACACTCCCCTATTCGGCGGTCGATTTTGATGAAATGCTGTCACAACCTCACTCCCCAAATGCGCTCCACCAATGCTAAGCAATACCACCGTAATGTATAACCCGATAAACCATCCCCATTTCTTCACGGACAACACCTCCCTTCTATATCTATGCCCACTCCCCTGCCAATTGAACATCCCGACAAAGGTTGGCATAGTATGACCCGGAACGACAGTTCCAATATCAGCAAGGAGGAATGACCCTTGAAAGAGCGAAACGGAATGCAAGGTCGGCTGCCGGCTATGGCGCCGCTGGCCAACGGCTATGTCCCCTTCCAACTTGAGGATCCACCGAAATACGAACCGAGAAAAGGCTGGATCCGGGGTACGCTGTATCCCGGACTGGATCTTCCCTTTATGGGTATGGTGAACCAAAAAGAGAAGGCAGTTACCTGCAAGACAGAGCTTCAGACCTTGGCGTTTGCCATTCAGGAGCTGGCGCTGTATCTGGACACCCATCGGGATGATAAAGAAGCGCTGGAAATGTACCGCAATTTTCAAAAAATGTACCACAAAGGTATGATGGAATATACGGAAAAGTGTGGCCCATTGAATCACGGAACCCCCACCACCGGTGGATATCAGTGGCTGGATGACCCGTGGCCCTGGGAATACTGTGCGAATAAGGAGGCGTAATCATGTTTGTCTATAATAAGAAGCTCCAGTACCCAGTGAAGATCGACAAACCCAATCCCCGACTTGCCTCCATTATCATCTCCCAGTATGGTGGCCCTGACGGCGAATTGGGAGCATCTCTGCGCTACCTTTCCCAGCGATACTCCATGCCCTTCGACGAGCTGAAAGGGCTCCTGACGGACATTGGCACGGAGGAATTGGGCCATCTGGAGATGATCGGCGCCATCGTGCATCAGCTTACCAGGAATATGAAGGATGACCAGTACCGGGATCCGGCCTTTGCGCCTTATTTTGTGGATCATACTGCTGGGGTCTATCCCACCGCCGCATCCGGATTCCCCTGGAGTGCTGCCAGTATGCAGGTCAAGGGCGACCCCATGGCAGATTTGATGGAGGACCTGGCAGCAGAGCAGAAAGCTCGGGTAACCTATGACAACATCCTGCGTCTGTCTGATGATCCGGACGTTAACGATGTCATCAAGTTCCTGCGGGAACGTGAGATCGTTCACTTCCAGCGATTTGGAGAAGCCATGGAACTCTTGCGGGAGAAGCTGAATCAGAAAAACGTTTATTATATGAATCCTGCAATCGATCTGTAAAATTTACCCGGGCAGACTATATTGAGTCTGCCCGGAACTTACATAAAGGAAAACATGCATATTGCAATTTGGGCACATAAATGATATCATATGAATCGTAAGTGGGGCCATTGACCATACATATGGAGGTGTAAGTATGATAACTCCTAAAGCACGCACTATAAGATTGTGCATTGTATGGGGCATCGTGAATGTTCTTATGCATGGTATTTCGTTCTTTGAATGGATGTACTTCCCTCTTAACGGAATCTCGCCTCCTGAGCCGGACTATTATGCTTTGGCAATCATCTTCACCTATTTGATTGCGTCCATTTCCCTGTTCATCGGGATTCAAAAATCCGCAAATGCAGCCCGTATCAAATGGATTGGCATTGTAACAAAAGCATTGCTCATACTCTATTCCATTGCTCTTATTTTTTCATTAGTGATTACATTTATTTATTACATCGTGACATAAGGAAGCCGAGGATACCCATTTGGGTATCCTGGCCTCTCTAATTTCATTAGAATTATAGGCGGGCGGCTGATAGCCGCCCGCCGTGGCTTCCCTTGATGGGAGGCTTTTTTATTGTGCGAAGTAGGCAGATGCGTAGTAGCCGTAGACGGCGATGGCAGCGGCCAGATCGGCTAGAGCGCCGGTACCGGAGGCACGGTTGCTACAATAGAAACCAAGGGAGTATGGCAATATGCCGGTACTGTAGGTGTTTCCGGCGGCATCAGTGAATACACCACAAGCGTACAACACGCCATCAATATCTTTAGCTGCGATACCTTCAATTGCAGTGCTATAGGTAGTGCCATCTTTTATCATGACAGTAGCACCGGTGGCATTTCGTGTGGTCAATACATCCACCGCATTAAAATCCTCAGCAGTCCAGTAATAGAATACCATATTTCCATTAACCGCTACACTGGGAGTGAAGTAATAATTAATCGCAAAAGCACTATCTAACGATATCGTTGGCTGCTTTGATGCGAAACCACCATTCGCAGCCAATCTCCCCTGCTTTTCTACTGCCGGCTTTTCCACATTATGTGTCATATCCGGGTTGTAAGCATCGACCAAGGCTCTTTGCTCATCTGTTAAATCTGCATTGATCAACGATTCAACTTTATAATCCAGATAATACTGTGCGGCAGCTCCGTAATTCAAAATCGCCACATACAAAGCTTTTGCGGCAGGTGGAGAATCTCCATTGATACGGTTGTACGCATAGGTGGATGGGCTATAGGATACCTGTCTGCTATAAACGTAACTTCCATCCAACATTTCAATATAAATGCAGAAATAAACCAAATCGCCCAAGTTCTGTGCAGGAATACCCTCGGTAACAACACCATAAAACCCTAAATCAGAATCATAAGTTGCGCCGGCAATAACACTGTCTGCTGTAGAAATATCCACATATTCAGGTTGCGACTTCCAAACCAGCATACCCATACGATCAAGATCAACTGGATGATCTATGGTGAAATAGACATTCAATTTAATCTCATCTTCCAGAAGCAAATTGGGGTACTGGAGCGAAATGTTAATTGTTTCGTTGGGTTCAAGCTCGCCACAATCTACACAACGTCCTTGTAAGTAGTAATGCCCAAGCGGCTGACCAGCAATTTCCCCACAAGTAGTACAGTGCATCGGCTCGGTGCAGGATGCCTGCAGCCATTTGTGTCCTACGGCACTTACATAGGAATCGACATATGTGTCGCCGCAGTTTACGCAGGTATGTGTCGTGTATCCCTGGGTATGGCATCCAGGAGCTGTGATTACCTCCTGATAGTCGTGCACCAGCGGTCTGCCACTGGTAGCGCCACAAGCTGCACAGGTCATAGGCGCGTTACAAGCAGCAGCCTGCCAGCTGTGACCGGTAGCGGCAATGTAGTTATCGTAATATGTATGACCGCAGCCGGTGCAAATATGGGCAGTATAGCCATCCTTCAGGCATTGCGGTGCTACTAAAACAGCTTCAAAATCATGTCCCAGTGGGTCACCTTCTACATAGCCGCAGGTAATACAGGTCTTCGCTGCCGTACATGTAGCCTCGATCCAATCATGACCGACCGCAGGAGCAAGGATATCCTTATAGCTATAACCACATAGCGTACAAGTATGTCGAATATATCCATCTTCCGTGCAAGTCGCTTCAATGTTCACAGCCTGGAAGCTATGACCAGTAGCGGGCACTTCGTTTGTGGTGTACTCCATGGTGCAGTGGGCGCAGGAATAGAGCGTATAGCCGTTTTGTGAACAAGTAGGGAGATAGGTTGTACGATTAAATTCATGATCTCCATTTACCTGCACTTGAACAGTACCAACCTGATCTTCATGTACACGGACGCCCAATATGTATGTCTTGCCTGCTTCAAGCAAAGGACGAATGCTAAAATTCTCATCTACACTGTCATCATTGGAATCTAACAAAATGTACTGAGAATCATATAATTCGCAATATGTGTCCAGAGAACCGAAGGATTGGAACGTATAGTAACAACTATAGGTAGCAGTGAACGCAAAATACAAAAACTGTCCAGGCTTCTCTACAGCGGCCGTTGCGGAAACGCCATCGTTCAAAACGTCCATAGCTCGCAAAGTAAGAATATTGGTACGCAGTACCTTTCCCTCGGTATCTGTAACCTCGCAGAAAATCTTCTGACCAATATTATCTGCAGTTAGCTGGGTTTCATAAACACGTCCCGTGACATGAGATATTACAAATGTATCGGATCCAGATTCAGCGACCCACCATGTATATACCAGATTTTCTCCAGCGGCACCAACAGATATTGAAATCTTAGAATTTACCAGTGCTACCGGGACTTCGGGCTGCGCAAGAATCATGGTTCCCGAAATGGGCGTCCATGCAAGGTCCGCACCTACAGAAGCTTTTGCTGCATCATTCCATGTAAGATTATCACCATGGTAGTAAGCAACTGCGTTAACATCTTCTACAGCGATTCCCTCTGCAGCAGGTGCATCTCCGGCAAAGTAAATAGCTTGCAACTTGGCGCAACCAGAGATGGCTCCCTCTCCCATGATCGTAACGGATGCAGGGATCCGTAGGAATGTCAATTGATTGCAATTGACAAACGCACCGTCGGCAATTTTCTGGACTCCTTCGGGGATATCCACAGCCATCAGTTGATTGCATCCATGGAATGCGGAATTTTCGATAATCGTAACCGTGTCCGGGATTACATAGCTACCGTTGGTGACTGTGGGTACCTGAATCAATACCGTTTGTTCCTTATTGAACAAAACACCGTCAGCGCTACTGGAATACACAGTATTATTGCTGTCTACTGTGATAGACCGAAGAGTACCACATCCTTGAAATGCGCCATATCCTAAATCCATCAAGGAAGCGGGAATGGTTACTTCTTTAAGCTGCGTGCAATAGGCAAAAGCCAAAGCACCCAAAGATTCAACGCCTTCCGGAATATTCAAAACTGCCAGCTTATTGCAGTAAGAAAACGCCTGATCGCCAATAGCAACCACACTGTCTGCCAGCGTGACGGATTCCAGAATTTCTGAATTGGAGAACGCATTTTTACCGATAGATGTTACGCCATCCTCAATAATAACACGCAAAACAGGATACTCATCTTCCTGCCAAGGCGGTGTAATCTCATCAAAATCATACATAGCACCGGTACCGCAGATGGACAGGGTTTTCTGAGCGCCATCATAATACCAAGTCAGATCGTCACCGCAAATGCCGTTCTGAGTCATAACTACACCGCACAAGGTGCAAATACCATTCTCAAAATCATGCACCGGTGCAACAATCTCTGTGCGTTCATAGCCGCAAATAACGCATTTATGGTTCCAAATGCCATTATCCGTACAACTGGGAGATTGCACCACTTCAGTCAGATCATCGTGATTGATTCGTGTAATCAACTCGAAGATCCCCGTTACAGCGGTGTCCAAAAAGGAGGCCTCCAGGATATACGTTTCGCCAGCCTGTAACGAACACTCAATTCCAAAATTCAATCCGTAAAGATCGTCATTTTCAAACAAGAGTGTACCATTTTCGGCGTAGAGAGAGCCGTATGTATCCTCATCACTATTCGTATAGAATGTGTATACACAAGAATATTCCGGCGTGAATTGATACCGCACAATTTGACCGGCCGTGTCGATAAACACATCAGTCACGACATCAATCGTCAATACTGGATAATTCAGTTCTGCAGCAAAGATCATGCTGGGGAACAAACTCAGCACCATGCAGAGAGTTAAGATGATCGCTAAAATCTTACGCATCATGAGAATATCTCCGTTTCTTTCCGAAGCTGATCTGAAATTCAGGTATTTCATCCCTGAATTTCGGATCACTTCTTTGCATCAATACCCAAGCCGCGTGAAGCCAGATATTTATTCATTAGTTTCTGCAAGCCTTTGATATCCGCTTTAGATTTCATAACTGTTTTGAAGTTACTGCTAGTTGAGGACTTATAATGCTTCGAGATAAACGCCGAGTAACCAACAACACTCTGGCCATATTTAACAGAATTACCGTTGGTATACAAGTCAGGCATTTGCCCAACAGCAGTTTTTCCGGTAACGGCACAGTAAGCCATCTGAGCTGTAATGTAGCCTGCCAGCGGATTGGGGTGGTGGGTATCACCCTTATTTTTGATAAAGGTGTTTTTACTGTATTTAACGGTTGCTCCAGAGACCTTTGTCCTGCCATCAATCACATCATCAACCAACTTGCCCCATTCCACAACCATAATGTCCAGCTTTTGCAGTTCGCCTAGTTTTTTTGTTATGTTTGTATGGTTTTTAATGTAGGAATAGGAATGCGACAGATACACAAATTTTGTTTTGGACGGAAAACGTTTTACTATATTCTTTATATCCCGGACAAAATTGGCGTTATTGTTACCGGCTTCGGAAATAAATACGTAATCAATGGTCTTTAGGTTAATTCCGGACAACAAATCCTTGCCATTATGGCAACTACCGCCTTTACATCCCTTGGAAGTAAAGTCAGACAAGCGATGATTACCATAGGTGCAGTCATAAACACTCACGCTCTCACCGTTTGCTTTACAAATATCGTAAAACCAACCCTTATCGGTCTTTCTCTGGTTACCAAGCTCAACAACTCCTCCATAATAAATGAAAGAGTTACCAATGAACATGACCTTCTTTCCATCCAGACTGTTACTGGATCCTTTCTTCCAAACAGCATATAGAATAACCACGTCACCGTCGAGAGAGGATGTTTTGGACACACTGGAAGTCGTCTTCATGACATTCTTGGCGTAACCGGCCGGCTGCTCCCCTTCCAGATACCAGCTATTGGTTTTTCCGTCTTCACTCTTATATAGCCACTTGTTGTCGCTGGTTCTGTAGCGATACCAACCGCTAAGCGTATACCCTTCACGGGTAAACGCAGGCGTACGCAAGGTGGAGTCTACTCCATAGGTGACAATTGTATCTTCCATGGTTCCGGTTCCACCATCGGCATTATAACGCAAAATATACTGAATGGGCTTCCAAACAGCATAAAGTGTCGTACTTTCCGGCAATGTCACAGCTGCACCGTCAGCATAAAGTACCGCTCCCTCGGCTGAAGTGGCCCAACCGGCAAATTGATAACCTTTCTTGGTAAATAGATTGAATGGAAGAGCGCTGCCGTTGACAAATACGATCTCCTCCATGTCACCTTCTCCACCGTTAGCGTTGAAGCAAACCAGACGCTCATTGAATGCCAAAACAAAATCCGGCTTCAACAGCTTACCTGCTTTCATCAAATCCAGAAGCATGACATTCTGTTCCGCAGTACCGGAATAATCCGCTATACCATTTGCAGCAGCGATCTCAGCCCGGAAGGCGAAGGATCCATCGTATCCGAAGGATTCCAGCGCCAAAGAAATAGACTCATAGGCAGAGGCACATTGAGGGAAGAATGCGCCGGTATAGTCATCCGGATTCGCCGGTGTATCAGAAGAAATATAGCTTTTAAGACCAGGATTGATCAGCTTACCCGCCAGCATCAGCTCTAACATGGATTCGTTTTGCTCAGCGCTTCCTTTATAATTGAGGATGCCGTTTGCCTCAGCAATCAGCGTTCGGTTCTCAAAAGAAGGATCAATTGTCAACTCCTGCAGGGCCCGCACAATGGACTGCTGAGTGGAAGAACATTTTTCAAAATAAAGATATGTCACATAAATGACACATTTTGCAATACTTCCGTTACTCAGTGTGCAGGTAATGGTAGCTTTACCTTCTCCGATCGCATGCAGCTCGGCAGTGTCAGTATCCACGGCATTGACAGTCAAAACTTTGGTGTTACTGGATTTCCAAGCCACTGCACCCTCTGGGAAAGATGCACGGAGCAGCGTTTTCTGTCCATAACTCATATCAAGCTTTGTATCGGTAAGGGTAACAACCGAAAGCTTCACATCATCGTGGGTAAGACCGGGATTAATTAGCTTTCCCGCTTTCATAAGCTCCAGCAATTGTGCATCTTCTTCAGAACTGCCGGTATAGTCCACAAGTGAATTTGACCTGGCAATCAATATGCGGGTATCTAAAGAACTATCGTAACTTTGTGCTACCAGTGCATTCGCCAGAGAAGTCTCATGTTCACTGCATGGCTGAAAGTACTCTCCATCTACGGTAACTGCGCATTTGGCAATACTTCCGTTATTCAGGGTACAAATGACAGTTGCTTTACCGGGTGCAAGAGCCTGAACAGTAACACTACACGCATCAACAGGCGTTATGGAAAGAACATCAGGATTACTGGACTTCCAGGTTACACTGCCTTCCGAAAATAATGCCGTCAACTCTAAGGAAGATCCCAACATTACAGATGCGGTATTGGCACTGAGCGCAAAAGCATCCTCTGGCACAGCAGGCATGTCGCTTTCGATAAAATCAGCAAATCGGAAAGGAATTATACGGTCAACCGGATATTTACATTTACCGTTTCCGTCGGTGCCTCTAAAATAAGGGGTGGCGCCGGAAGCATACACAGCATACAGATATTCACCAACTGAACAAATTCCTGCCACCATCGGAGGAAGATCAATTGTTGTTGCAGTTGCTGTTTTAAGAATCGTACCGTCATTTGCCGGCTCAGATAATTTATACACTCGCAACTGGGAAATATAATCAGAACTGGAAATGTTACGGGAATTGGATCGGCTGATGATTAGACAATCATCCTGAAAACAGACGCCCCGCACCCGATCCGGCAAGGAAATACTATAGCATTTTACCAGCTTTCTGGCATCGGCAGAAATGGAATAGCCATACAACTTACCTGACGTATCACCCTTGTTCTTGTACTCGCCTGCCCACAGCATGTTATCATGGTAAGTAAGGAAAGTTGCCTGCATACCAATAGCACAATTGGAATAGAATTTAATACCAATGCTGGACTTGCCGGCAGCAACAGCAGAATCTACCGTGCTATCAAGCACACTAAAAGGAATTCCCGAAACATTCTTTCCGTTGGTGACCCAAAGATAGGTTCCATCAAAGGCCAATCCGCTGACCATTCCCTTAGTAGGCAGTACAAGAGCAGTCAAGAACGAGCCGTCGCAAAGGACATACAACACGCTATGGCATTTTGCTTCAGAATCAAAAGCAGAAATGATCAGATACTCCTCTGCCAAGCATATACCCTGCGGTACCATAGTTGTACAGTCGATACCGTTTACATCAGTATGTGCCAAACCCGGAATCGGAATAGCGCAGTCGGGTACATATAGCGCGGCAAAATCCTCATAACTCTTAAATGCCTTTGCATCCGAAAAATCAGCGTATATTCTTGCTGCAGTGGTCGTACCAACTGCATGGGCCGGAAAATACAGCACACCGAACAAGAGTGCAACTGCCATAAATAGAGATAGTGCAGGCTTTAGTATCTTCTTCAGTTTCATAAAAATACACTTCCTTTATAGGCAAACATAAAAAACAGAAATACTATATTTACTCACAAATATCATAACATTCTTTTAATATGATTGCAAGCACGGGGAAAAACTTTTCTGTTTGCAACAAAATACCCATCACGCGCTCAGTTATCTGTGATATGTATTGGCTATTTTGTACAATTGTAAATTCAGGTCAAAATCCCATACAATCACTTATCATTTTGCATAGATTTAGTTGCGCGCAATTGTATATTATGCCGTATTTCAGAATATTTTCCCATATCGTGACGAAAATTCTTTTATTTTTATTTAATGTATATTATACTTATAATGCTATTTAATGAAAGGAGGAAATGTCATACATGTTATGACATTTAATACTTATGAAAAAGAGAATTATCGGTATTCTTCTTACCTTTACAATGCTCCTTAGTTTTGCCGCATTGGCTGCACCTCCCGCGGTTCAGGCCGCAACTACATCGCAAAATAATATCGTAGCGCGTGCGGATTATATGTATGGCCTTAAATGGACCTGCCAACAAACCGTAAGCGGTTGGCGTGGCTCCTACACATTTTCAAAGGGTACCTCATATCGTCTTCCCTACGGACAGCCCATTGATTCCGGTAAATATATCGGTTTCGGTGTCAGTATCAGTAACTTCCTTTCTGCCGCCAATACGAAAAATAGCATTTTCTACACCTCCCGTTCCAGTTATTCTGGCAATGGTTCTTCTTCTGTATACTACGCCATTGACTGCTCCGCCTTTGTTTCCTGGTGTTGGGGAATCAGTCGTAAGACTACATATTCCATTCAACAAGTCTCCACAAATCTTGGCGCACCGAAAACGGCCAATATTTCAAAGCTGCAATTGGGCGATGCATTAAACTCCCAATCTGCCGGTCACGTCGTGCTTGTCACCGGTCTTACTTACAGTGGCTCCTCCATAACCCAAATTGAAATCACAGAGCAGACGCCTCCTCAGCTAAAGCGTTCTTATTACACGCCTTCCGAACTTGCATCCAAATACAGCAGCAGCT
Source organism: Faecousia sp. (assembly GCA_045654265.1). Classification (GTDB taxonomy): domain Bacteria; phylum Bacillota; class Clostridia; order Oscillospirales; family Oscillospiraceae; genus Faecousia. The sequence continues at coordinate 3,206 of JAZONA010000065.1, read as the reverse complement.
ACAGCATTCTCCGGTACTCCGGTAGTGTTCCTGCTGCTCCCGACGGTTCCAGCTCCGGAAAGTATTTTCCTGCTTGCGATGCCAGTCACACCAGCATTACTTCCGCTCTTACCTCCATCGGAGTTGACAGCTCCAAGGAATACCGTACAATCATTGCGCAGGCCAATGGTATCTCGGATTATACCGGAACGGAAGAGCAAAACATTGCGCTTCTGGATCTTCTGAAAGCCGGACAATTGCGTAACCCGGATTACACGGAGCCCAACATCAATACCGTGTATTTTCCTGCATGTGATTCCAGCTGTACCACTATCAGTGAAGGTCTTGAATCCATTGGCGTTGACAGTTCCAAAGAATACAGAACCAAAATCGCCAACGCTAATGGTATCGTGGACTATTCCGGCACGGCGGAGCAAAATACGCAGATGCTTCAACTGCTGCAGGCAGGAAAGTTGATTAATCCTGATGGCAGCACCAACACCACCCCGGATGATCCCGTTTACTTCCCTGCTTGTGCCTCAGATTGCTTGTCGATTGTATCGGCCCTGAACGCAATTGGCGTGGATAGCTCTAAGGAATATCGCACTAAGATTGCTGCAGCTAACGGAATGACAGACTATACCGGTACCGCAGAGCAAAACATTGCACTTCTGGATCTCATGAAAGCCGGCAAACTGATCAATCCTGATGGTGTTTCTGACAGCAACACAGGTACTGGTACCTTTGCAAACGGCTACGAAAACGGTTACGCCGGTGGTATGCCCGGCGATGGTAAGATCTATGCCCACGGCTTGGATGTATCCTCCTGGCAAGGTACATCCCTGGACTTCACTGCAATTAAAAACGCCGGCTACTCCTACGTCATTCTCCGCGCAGGCACCACCAATGGCAAAGACACTTGTTTTGAAACCAATTATGTCAAGGCCCGTGCTGCCGGTTTGAACATCGGCGCCTACTATTATTCTTATGCCACTACTGTTGCCGCATCTCAGGCAGATGCCAATAACATGCTCAGCTGGATCAGCGGCAAGACTTTTGAGTATCCTGTCTATTTTGACTATGAGGATGCCTCGCAGGACAACCTCAGTACCACTACTGCCAAAAACATCTGCCTGACCTTCTGTGATGCTATGGCAAATGCCGGTTATTTGACGGGTGTATACACGGGTTACTCCAAATCCACAAATCTGCCCATGAATGAAATTTGCGCAAAATATGAGGTCTGGATCGCCCGCTATTACGACGACACTTATGAATCTTTAAGTCCGACTTATTCTACCAAGTATGGTATGTATCAGTACACAGAGAGTAAATTCATCGGTAGCAAGGGCCCCTACGATGCCAACGTGGCATATAAGGATTATCCTGCAATTGTAAAGCAGTACGGATTTAATGGCTATGCAAATCCCGGCAACTATCTGGAAGAATGTACTGTCTATCCCACCAATTGCACAGTAATCGTTACCAGCTCCACACCCTTGAATACCTTGCCCAGAAGCATTGAGCATGATGGCTCCAAAACCATTGTGCAAGCTCAAGTCGGACAGACTTATATCGCTAATGCACTTTACCGCAACACTGCTGGTAACTACTGGTATCGAGTTACACTGGACTCCGGTGAAACGGCATTCCTATATAGCGGTGATTCTCAATATCAGCAGTACAACCATAGCGACATCTCCCTTCATGACGCAGTTCCCCCCACCATACTTGCTCCCGGCAATAGTTTTGAGATCATTGGTACTGTGCAAGCTACGCTCAATCGCCTGGATTCCATTGAGGTTCAGATCTGTCGTACTGACGGAACGGTATTTGCTTCTGCAACCCCGTCAATCGTGAACGGGCAGTGCGATCTCAGCGTTGCTACACTGGATTTTCCATCCTTGAATAGCGGCAACTACTTGTACAAAATCATCGCTAACTATTCCGGCTATTATCCCACATCGTCCAAAGAAATTGCCGAGTATTCTGATAGTATTGTTTTGATGGAAACTGGTTTTACAGTGTCTATCTGCGATCACAGTTTCATCTACAAAGTTACACTGCAGGAAACATGTACACAATCCGGCAAGCTGGAACAGATTTGTACCAGTTGTGGAGCCAAAATTGAAAGTATCATTATGGCAACCGGACATGATTATGTTGCCAATATAACCGAGCCCACTTGTACAGAGCCTGGATGCATTATCTACACCTGTCATTGTGGCGACAGCTATACGGAAGAACAAGCCCCTCTGGGTCACAGCTATGATAAGGGTGTTTGTGGCACCTGCGGCGGCGAAGATCCCAACTATGTGCAGATCACACCCCCCAAGGTTTCCCTGAAGTATCCCACTCTGCTGCTGGAAGACACCATCAAGATGGCTGTCTACTTTGATCTGGATCAGGATATCGCCATTGATAAGATGGGCCTGCTCACCTGGACTGAGCAGCCTACCAAGATCGATATTTCCACCGCCGATGCAGTGATCCCTGGTGGCATCTATAGTGTTGAGGATCAGCTTTATTATGTTGTCACCGAATCCATCCCTGCGCAATGCTTGGGCGACGAGATCTTCTTCTGCATCTATATCGAGCTGGCGGATGGCTCCATCCACTATGGTCGTCAGGTCAGCTACAGCCCCTCCGCATACGCCTACAGTCAGTTGGGTAAATCCAGTACCGAAAACATTGCTAAGTCGCTGTATGTATCCATCCTGAATTACGGCGCAGCCGCTCAGGAGTACCTGAACTACAAGACTGACGCTCTGATCAATGCCAATCTGACCGACGAGCAGAAGGCTCTGGCTGAGGAATTCCGTTCCGACATGGTTCACGGCGTTGCCGCTCCCGATGCTGTTAAGGCTGGCGAATTCGTGCGTAGCAAACCCGGTTTCCCCAGCAGACAGCCCAACATCTCCCTGGATGCAGCATTCGCCATCAACTACTACTTCACCCCCGGCTACGAAGTGGTCGGCGACATGATGTTCTACTACTGGAATGCTGAGGACTATAACGCAGTGGACGTTCTGAACACTGAGAACGCCACCGGCGCAATCGTCATGACCGAGGAAGATGGCATCTACGGTGCCACCATCAGCGGCATTGCAGCTAAGGAGATCGACAGCGCACTGTACGCCTGCGGCGTTTACACCGCAGCCGATGGCAATACTTATTGCACAGGCGTACTGCCTTACAGCTTAGGTCAGTACTGCGGTAACCAGGCC